>NZ_VPAQ01000021.1:0-49158 GCF_013419135.1 Acinetobacter sp. YH12100
CTGGACAAAATGACTCCAGATGAGTTTTACTATGACCAGCTACCACAACAAAATAAGGTAGCTTAACTAGAGCAGAATATCACTTATAAATAAGCTTTTAGTTGTTCAAACAAGTGGGACCACCTCTGGGTCATTTGACAAAGCAGGATAAGAATCATCCTGTCAAAACAACAAAAATGAGGAAAATAGCATGAAATACGGATTATTCATCACCAGTCTGCTGCTGGCAGGCACATGTGTCACGGCTCAGGCATCCACTCAGGCCAGTCAGGTCACAGCGAAAGCCAGCTCACACTATGCCAAGACCCAATATCCCATCGTGTTTGCACACGGGATGGCAGGCTTTATCCGGGTCGGTACAGATCAGTTTGGTCTGGATTACTGGTATCAGATTTTACCGGATCTGGCCCGCAATGGTGGCAATGTCTGGGCGACCCGAGTATCGCCGTTTAACTCATCAGAAATTCGCGGTGAACAACTCTTAGAACAAGTGAAGGAAATTCGGGCGATTACAGGCGCATCTAAAGTCAATCTGATTGGTCATTCTCATGGTGGTCCCACGATTCGTTATGTCGCTGGTGTAGCGCCTCAACTGGTCGCCTCTCTGACTGCGGTCGGTGCGCCGCATAAAGGCTCACCAGTTGCAGATCTGATTCTTCAGGCAGAAGATACGCCACTACAAGGCCCTTTGGTCGGTGGGATTAATCTGGTGTCTAAAGCCATCACCTGGGCCCAAGGACTGGATCCAAACAGCTTCCCGCATGATTCTCTTGCAGGTGGTCGCAGTCTGACACTGGCAGGATCGGCACAATTTAATCAGAAATATCCGCTGGGAATGTCAAGCACGACCTGTGGCGAAGGTGCCTATAAACAGAATAATATTTATAACTATTCATTTACCGGCACTGGCACAGTGACCAACATTCTCGATCCCGACTCTGCTTTGAAAGTCACCAGCCTGCTGATTGATGGTGGCAAGGACAATGATGGTCTGGTCTCTCGCTGTAGTGCCAAATTTGGTAAAACCATTCGTGATAACTACAACTGGAATCATCTGGATGAAGTCAATATGGTCTTGGGCCTGAAAAGCATCTTTGCCCCTGACCCAGTCGATGTGTATCGTCAACATGCCAATCGATTGAAACTGCAAGGCTTATAGTTCTTATATCAATATTAGAATATAAAAAATGCGCCCAAAGGCGCATTTTTTAACTCGAGATAAAACTTAACTTGAGCCTAAACTTAAGAAGCTTTAACTTTACGAGCTGGTAATTTTTCACGGATACGTGCAGCTTTACCAGACAATTCACGTAGGTAGTAAAGTTTAGCGCGACGAACATCACCACGACGTTTCACTTCAACTTTAGCTACGATTGGAGAGTGAGTTTGGAATACACGCTCAACACCAACACCGCTAGAAATTTTACGTACTGTGAACGCAGAGTTCAAACCACGGTTTTTCTTCGCAATTACCACACCTTCAAAAGCCTGAAGACGCTCACGGTCGCCCTCTTTAACTTTTACAGAAACAATCACTGTATCACCTGGTGCGAAAGCAGGGATGTCTTGTTTCAATTGTGCATTTTCAATTACTTGAACTAAAGGATGCTTACCGCTCATGGGGTATCTCCAATAATGCGAGTCAGAAGAGGTCTGATCATCGCGGGGGCTAGAGGCTAAAGCGCATAGACCCGATTATCTTTCCCTTTAAAGTTGACCATCTCAACTTTAAAGGGCCTATTAAAGAATACTTAAACTCAATTTAAGTACCGTTTTCGAAGACAGCACCAATTTCTCAGCAATGTCTTACAAATCTTTCAGCCATTTTTTTTGCTGCTTGGTCAATTCTACTTGTTCGACCAGTTCAGGGCGACGTTCAAGTGTCCGTTGATAACGCTGCAAAAACCGCCATTTTTCAATGTTTGCATGATGACCTGATTTAAGTACCTCAGGCACATCCAAACCTTCAAACTGGTCAGGCTTGGTATATTGTGGGCAGTCTAACAGACCATCCACAAAGGAGTCTTGCACATGGGATTGTTCATCAGACATCGCCCCCGGAAGCCTCCGGATAATACTGTCTAATAAAACCATCGCTGGCAGTTCACCACCCGACAAGACGTAATCTCCAATTGACCATTCCTGATCAACATATTGCTGGATCAAACGTTCATCGACCCCCTCATAACGCCCACACAGTACAATCAATCCGTCATATTGAACGAAGTCCTGTACCGCAGCTTCATTTAAGGTCTTTCCTTGCGGTGACATATACACCACAGGAACCTGAACTGCACCTGCTTCACGAGCAAGCTCTTTGGCACGGTGGATTGCTTGTGCCAAAGGCTCCGCCATCATCACCATACCCGGACCACCACCGAATGGACGTTCATCCACCCGTTTGTAGTTGCCCGTCGCAAAATCGCGAGGATTGATACAATGAATTTGCATCAAATCACGTTTTGCTGCGCGCCCGCTAATACCGTAGGCTGTAATCGCTTCAAACATTTCAGGAAAAAGCGTAATGACTGCAAAAAACATCGCAGACTCCCTTATTTCCAAAAAGTGTTAGTAGTCTACGCCCCAATTGACGTAAATACGACCAGCTTCAAGATCAACGCGTTGTACCACATCTTTATGCCATGGAATCATGCGCTCTTCGCCATCGATACTGTCGGCAGTTGCGCGAACCACCATCACATCATTGGCACCTGTTTCAAACAGTTCAAAAATTTGACCGAGATTAATTTCTTGATCCTCATCATTCAGACCTAACACTGTTAGACCCTTTAAATCAGACCAATAATATTCATCTACACCCGCTTGAGGCAGTTGCGATTTAGCAATCCAGACATTGGTGCCAACCAGTTGGTCTGCCCCAGTGCGATCACTCACACCTTTAAGCGAAACAACCAGGCCTTTACCATGTGGTTTCCAACGTTTTACATCAACAATTTGCCAACCTGCTTTGGTCTCAATGTACCAAGGCAGATAGTCAAATATGTTGCTCATGGGTTCTGTATTGGAATAGACCCAGAGCCACCCATTTAATCCATATGCTGAACGTAGCTGTCCAATCTGAATACGATCTTCGGGAACATTCTGTGTTGGTGTCATGGGCAATCTACTACCATATTAAACAGCAGTTGCAGCTTTTTTAGCTTGAGCAGCTAAAGAAGCAACGCGATCTGAAGGTTGAGCACCTTGAGAAACCCAGTGAGCAAAACGGTCAGCATCTAAACGAAGTTTTTCTGCTTTACCTTGAGCTGTCGGGTTGAAGAAACCGATACGTTCGATGAAACGACCGTCACGTGCATTACGGCTATCAGTTACAACGATTTGATAGAACGGACGTTTTTTAGCACCACCGCGAGTAAGACGAATAACAACCATGATAGAACCTTATAGTTTTTACGGATTATCCCTGCACCGACCACCGATACATTTCAAACCCCTTTCATAGAGGGCAACATTTTACGCGAAGTTTACCCTGAATGAAAGATTAAAAAGTGTTTGGCTACAATTTTGGATTTGGATGAAATCAATCATCCCAACTTGTTGCAGAATTAGGTGTACAACGCCCTCTATCGTCTCCTTTAGACCAACAATGATGCCCCCTATGATCTAAACCCAGGGTGCCATCTCCTTTTTGTGTATTTTCTGTCATAGCAACAAGTAACCAACCATCATCTGTTACTTCCTGCAGTGATATCCTATATGTCGTACCGCGATCTTTAGGTATGAATATCGAACCATTTGCATTTACAGCATAGCCTATTGTAGCTAATGTAATAGGCGTATTATTTGGTCTAAAAGTCGAATGAATTAACTTATATTTTTGCAATCGACCAGCTATCTCCATTAATTCTGCTTTAGCTTCCATCCGGTTTGTTTTTTTAACATAACTTTTATAACTTGGATAACTAATCATTGCTAAAATGGCTATGATTACAACTACGATCATCATTTCAATTAAAGTAAAACCAGGATTTTTACTTATCATCTTCTTTCCCTATTTACACTCATCTGGAATATCATCTGGATCTGTACATTTATCATCTACCCATTCACATTTAATATTTTTATTATTCATAGCAAAATTTTTATAGAGTGCAGAATTCGGTAAAGACGGATTTACGCATGCTGCTACGCTCCAGCCCAACATTGTAGCAGCCACCTGAATAGTATAGATTTTATCCGAGGATGATTTACTTTTAAAAACATACTTATCATCATGCAATAATTTAAAGTTTTCATAACTGAAATTCCTAGTTTTTTCCTTTTCAAGTTTTAAAGCTATATCACCTATTTTTTGTACAGCAAGTTTTTCATGACTTTTTCGAACGTATTGGCTGTACATAGGCAGCGCTATTGCTGCCATGACTGAAAGTAAAACCACTACTATCATTAATTCAAGAAGAGTAAAACCTTGTTGTTTCATTCTGATTTACCTTTCACTTTATAAGGTGAATATTCAAACCAGCGTTGAGGTAATAGCTTGTTCAAGGTAACAAATTCATCTGGTTTTTCATCTGGTTTTTTATTAAAGATAAAAGTTCGTTGATTGGCTTTTGTCCCTGTTCCCAATGTTAGACCGATGATACCAGGCCCCAAATCCCCTATATTTTTAGGTTTTGTTGTTCCTGCACACTCTCCATCTGGCAAACAGAATTGATATATTGTACTTTGACCAGTAATCCCACCCGTACATTCAGTAGCATCCTTTTTTGCTGTACTATTTTGAGGGCTAAATACTGATACATACAGCTCATTTGCTAAAGCCATCCCTTCCTCTAGGATACGGCTTTGATATTTATTCTTTTTATCCTCACTTTCTGTTTTAGGTAATGGATAATACCATCCCATTTTAGGACTCTGCTCAGTATTATCAGCAACTGAGCTGGTATTATAAATTTCTTTCAAGTTATTCGCTGTAATAGTCGTTTGTGGCAGTAATTTACTGTTAGTAACCGTATAGTCATATAAACCAACCAGCCAATCTGTATGATCATCTGCAGTATATAAAGGACTACTTCTGTCACCAGAACCCATTGTCAAAACAGCATAGCGTGTAGAATTACCCTTATGGATTGTAAAGGTTGGGGCTTCATAAAAGCGACGTTTACCCAAGTCAGCCAATGTAAATGCATTCAAAGTAAATGATTGTGGTTTAACCTTATCAATCAGATGTTGAGGATTTAAATCTATTCTAAATACCTTACCTCCTAAATCCCCTACATATAAATGATCTGTTATACCATCACCATCACGATCAATAACCTTAACACGCGATGGAATACTATTTGTCATTCCACTAATAGAGGAGGATGCATATTTAGTTAATTTACCTTGATTATCATTTTCTGCATCTGTTGATTTATCAACTCTATTGCTTCCCCACCACAATAGTTTTCCATTTTCAGCATCAAAAATATAGACCCCGTTACCTGTTACCGGATCTGAAGTGCTACTTATAAAGTCTGGTTTTTCATACTTAATGTCATACCCACCGCCTACTATCATGACAAGTTTCTTTTTCCCATTCCACTTGATGTAAGTAATTGTGGGTTTAGACCAACTTTGCCCCATATAAGCAAGAGGATGTGATTTATCCTCTGGTAATGCAGAGTTTTTATATTTTTGCGGATCAATATGGAACATTAATTCAGGTTTGGTAATATCAGAAAGATTGAGCGCATAATAACTATCGCCTCCCATACGCAAACCACCATATACATATTGATGGCTTTTCGTACTATCTGGTTTTACGACTAATGCCGAACGAGTAGATTCTATTATTTTATTCCCATCATCATCCAAAACATATTCTTCATCTTTTTTCTTGTAAAAATCAGTGATAAGTGGTTCATATTCTGTGTGTGCTGCCCATGGCCCATCTATACCATAAAAGAATGTATTAACCGAGTCTGTTCTCTCCTGTGCCAAAGACTCAGCAAAACCTTTGGATTGTCGGGTTAAAAATTCATTAGGGACAAAGCTAAATACTTCTTTACCACCCTCTGCATCCGGCGTTTCAGTATCTTGCTGCCCAGCTTTTACTACATGCAATACGCCCTGTGTAGTACCAAATAAAATATAATCTTCACGATCTTTTGAGGAAATCACACCTTTATCAATTTCAAGTGCACCTTTTTGAGTTAACAATAACGGAGTTGAATGAATTACCGACCCCATTTGGTAACCTTTAATATCAAAAAGTTTACTCTTTAAATAGGACAATTGCTCTGTATATTCTTTAGAGCCTAACTCCTCTAAATGTTCTTTTTTCAGTTTAGAAAAACCTAATAGTCCATATAAATAATGACGATTATCTAAAGCCATATTCTCGGAAAGAACATTTGTCACTTTTTCTAGTGTCCCATTGATATTGATATATAGATTTCGCTTAAGGTTAGTCGAATTCTCTCCAGCTTCAGGATAATTATTAGCTTTTAAACGACTAAGATGACCACCCCAAGTAATATATTCATCTTCGGTATTACCTGCAGAATACCAATAGTCTGTAAGTTTTTTTCTAATAGTATTGCCTTCAAATACTGAGTTTTTATTAATATCAACTATAGTTCCATCTTCTACCTTAAATTTCTTTAAATTCCCCGCCCAAAGTTGTTCTTTAGAACCAATTAAGGGTTTAAACATTGGAAAATATGAATATGGCTGTAATTGAGTAGTATTTAGAGCATCTATTGGAATAGTGCTAGTTCCCATTGTAGACCCCTCAATAGGAACAGTAGAATCACTAATAAATTGTTTAAGGCTTTTTATTAAATCATTAGTGGATTGTACTGTATAAAATCCACCACTTCCTATTTCAGATTTTTTCGCCCCCCATTTACATAAACTTTGAGCATTGCTTCCAGATGTACCTATATTAGCACAATCAACTTGACTCATATCTTCAGGAAGAGTGCTGAAATAATATTCACTTCCAAATCCAACAGTTGCTGTCTTAATCTTAAATTCTGAATTTTTTAAATATTGCGCTTGATATCCAATCTTATTCCAAAATTCACTGGCATTTTTCTCAGGCAATATTTTTGTATATGAAGAAGTAGTACCATAACCAAAAGTTGTACTATCGGATGATGGTTCTCCATCTGTCATAAAATAAATTCCATTACCTGAACATTCAAGTTTGCTTTTATCATTAAAATAGAGAGATGTACCAAACTCTGCGCTAGCCTTTTTATAAGCTGCACCTATTGGTGTACCACCTTCAGCAGTAATACTTTCAATTTTTTGTAAAATCTTTTTCTTATTATCATCCGTCATTTCCGTAAAAGTTAAAAGTGTCTGTGCTGAACTTCCTGAGTATACTCCAAGAGCAAAACCTTTCGATTTATCAACAGAAGAATCTACGATCATCTTCATTAGACCTTCTCTCAGTTTTGCCATTCGACTCAAGCAACGATATTTCGTGCCATTACCAGAAATATCTGTACAAGTGTTTTTCACCCTATTCTTTACTTTATCAATTTTGACTTTTTCTGTGCCAGTTTTAATTGGAAAGTGTGAAAAATCAACTTCACAAATACCATCTTGATTTTTCTTCACATAATAGTAATCAGTTGCTTGAAATTTGATTGATAGATCAATATCACTTAATTTCCGAACACAAACACTATCCTGAACTGTATAATTAACTTTTGAACAGTTTCTCGACCCTCCTAATTTGTAATCACCAGAACCCGTCCCCCAATTTGTAAAACCACCATCAGCTATAGGCCCATAGCTCCCCCCATTATCTGGCCCTACATAATAATACGAGTCACAAACATTCTTGTTTTTTTCCGTATGATTACCATAAATATAGCCATAATCATCATAAAAACCTTTCGCGTAATCCATACTCCCTGATTTATCCAACATCATATAGATCGTTGTAGCCCCTGTACCACCAGACTGATAAATATCAATGTCAGAAGCAGAAATTTGAGTCGGAATAGAGCTCACTACTAAAGCTGTTATAGATGCGGATAAGGTTGATACTTTGAAATGCATCCATTTACTTTTTGTATATGCGTTATTTTTCATAAGGATCCCCTAACCTACTTTTTTAATAAATTGACCTAAACTATACTCAGATACTTGTGTTTTAAACGGCGCAGCATTTTTACTAAGACATTCAGAGACTGTTTCTACATTTATATCCGTACTTACATAACTTAGTTTTTTCATACAAGCATTGAGAATTTCTGGATCTTCAGTACTTAATGTAGGCATTACCGTTGTTGCAGTGATAATCAAACGTGCTGTTTCATCAAGTTTACCATTCTCAGTATCAGTACCTATCTGATAGTGAGAAAAAGGTTCATTATCACCTTCTGTATATCCAGAAATTCGCACTGCAATTTGCGTCATAGCCGCTGCACGACCACTCACGAAATCTTTTTTATTTTTATTAACCTGGCAAAAACCAGATCGAGATGAACCACCAATATCTTCAATTTTTGGCTCATTTTCACCTTGCTCTAGGTAGACTAAACTAGCATGATAAAATTGATAAAATTGCGTCATATTACCCCGGTAACAGATAACTAATTCCCTATCCCGATTCACTTCCATTTTAGGAAACCCAAATAGACCAGTACCTAATAAAAATTCATCAAAATTAGAGCTATTCTCAATTTTAAATAGTGCTCCGTCATTATTTTGATCCATGATATGAGACGCTTGACTATTAGTTGCTATAGCAAGTCCTACTATTCCTGAACGTATTGCCATTACGCCAATGATAGTTAGGATCATGACGATCACTAGCACAACAATTAGCGCTGATCCTTTTTGAGCTAATAGCTTCATTATAAACGATCTCCTATTCCATTTCTGAATGCAACAGTCTGCTCTACGGGAACTCGTATATACTTGGTACGCATTGTTTTAAGCTTCTCAATTTCTTGAGGAGAATTCAGTAAGGTATAATTTAGTTTTTCTACTGTATCGGTCCCGGCATTATCTAAAGAACGCGCTAAAATACCAACCTGTAAAGAAACAGCTCTAATTTTTTCATTTTCAGGTGCTTCTATATCAGCAAAATCTGACAAAGTCATATACGAAAATTCTGAAGTAACAAAATTTTGAACACCAACTAATACTTTAAACTGATCAACACGCTGCATGATGATCTGTCCCGCTTCATCATCATTATTGCTAAGTCCTGTATTAGTAGAAGAAGCTGAATATCGTCCAGCATCACAAACTAAAGCCAAGTCATGACTTTCACCATTTTTATCTTTTCTTAGAAAATAGCGCTGGACAATGGTTTTATCTGTTGAATCTATTTCATTTCCTTCACAATCATAGCCTTTAGCCAATGTTGGTTTATACTGGATAACCAATACATCACTTTTTTCTTTAGCAAGTGAGTCAGCTGCATTAGAATCACTAAGTTTTCTATTATTTTTAATATGTTCTGGATAATTTGAATTATCAACAATAAGGCCTGAAATCCCTGTATTAGTCATATCTCTATTAATTAAATTTAAATTAGTATGCTTCAAATCTGTAACTATATAATTTAATCCAATATTTGCGTTATCTTGTACATTCAACATTGCAGTTTGAAATGCTAGGCTTCTTTGACCTGACAAAAGCATCTGAACTGCTACTAAAACAATTATTAAACCCAAGACAAGTGCAATCATTAACTCCACTAATGTATAACCTGAATTTTTCTTCATCATTAGAAAGCCTCTATTACTATACACTTACTATTTGAGTAATATTTAAATTCATCTACTGGGGTACAAGCATTTTTATCTTCTTCCCCTTTAATAGCGTTTGTGTCATCCCATGCAACATAAATACATAATCTTTTATTATCAGTCTTAGGGCATTCCCATACATTTAAATTCATATTTTTTTGAGCAGCAATTTGTTGGATATCTGCTATATCTTTCGCAACAAAATCTTCTGCTGAACAATATATATACTTTGCTTTACCCTCCTCTGAATTGGCTGTTAAACAATGATCAGTATTCCCTCCATCAATTAATCCCTTGTCATCATCTTTTGTATAAATCGTTCTATTAACAAACATTCGTTCAGCCAGGTTACTAGCCAAATTTGCAGCTTCTACTTTTTTTAATGCCTCTGCAGCTAATTCCAAAGATCTATATTGAAGAGCGGTAAAACCTAATACTGCAATTCCTAATACCAAGATACAGATCATGACCTCCATTAACCCTACCCCTTTTTGGAATTTCATACCCCCTCCCCCCCACAAGATCCATCTGCAAGCTGTTGCAGACCTAAACGAGACAATTCAATTTTTTTTGCCTTTCCACTATTTTTATGTTTAATTCCCAAACATAAAGTATTCTTTCCATCAGAAAATTCAACTATTCCATTGTTTCTAAATAAAATTTCCTCACCATTCATATTGTATTCATATTTATTAACATCTAACTCCAGATAAAGAGAGTTCTCTGGATCAACCTTTTCCTTTTTACTTCGAAAAAAAATACTCACAGGCTGATTAAGTAGCTTCGATTTGTTTTTGGCTTCATTTAACACTACAACCAACTCATTTAATTCTTTTTTTAATTCATAATTATAAATTTGTGTTTTAAAAGAAGGAGCCGCCAATATAGCTAAAATTACCAATATTCCAATCGTTACCATAAGCTCTATTAGCGTAAATCCATTATTTTTCTGCATCTCATCCCCAAAACAACAAAACTTTACCCCATTAAAGATAGTATATAATTAAATTACACAACTAACACAAATTAGGATAAATGGCATAAAAAAACAGATAACTGTCATTTCCCAGTTATCTGCTTATTTTTAAATAAGAAACAGAATGTTAAACAGTTAACACTCTAAGCCTGTGTTACAGGAATACGTAACTCTTTGGGTAGGCTAAAGGTAATATTCTCTTCCCGGCCATCCAGCTCTTTTGGCGCCTGTGCCCCCCAATCCTGTAAACGTTGGATGACCTGTTTAATCAGAATTTCAGGTGCAGATGCTCCTGCTGTTACCCCAATCTGGGCATTTTCTTCAAACCATTCCTGCTTGAGCTCATCAGCATTATCGACTAGGTAAGCTGCTTTCCCCATACGTTCAGCCAGCTCACGTAGGCGGTTTGAATTTGAAGAGTTTGGTGAACCAACAACAAGTACGACATCACAACGTTCCGCCAGATCACGTACCGCATCCTGGCGGTTTTGTGTGGCATAGCAAATATCGTCTTTACGTGGCCCTTGAATTAAAGGGAATTTTTGGCGCAAAGCATCAATCACTTTCGCCGTATCATCAATCGACAAGGTCGTTTGCGTGACAAAAGCCACTTTTTCAGGATGATGCACAGTTAAGGCAGCAACATCTTCTTCATCTTCGACCAGATAAATTTCACCACCATTTTTCTTGTCATATTGCCCCATGGTGCCTTCGACTTCCGGGTGACCTTCATGACCAATCAGAATGGCTTCTACGCCTTCACGCGCATATTTGGTCACTTCAATATGCACCTTGGTGACCAATGGACAAGTTGCATCAAAAACCTTTAAACCACGGCGTTCGGCTTCAAGCTGTACCGCCTTGGAAACCCCATGTGCGCTAAAAATCACAATATTGTCATCGGGCACTTCATCAAGTTCATCGACAAAGATCGCGCCACGCTGACGCAGGTCATCGACTACAAATTTGTTATGTACCACTTCATGCCGCACATAAATCGGTGGATTAAAGCATTCTAGGGCACGGTTCACGATCGCAATGGCACGATCTACACCAGCACAAAAACCACGTGGGTTGGCTAAAACAATTTCCATAGAATCCTCAATACTCACACCATTTTTAGCGGTTCAATTGAAATAAATGTAAAACAATCGACTGGTAACTATTTAGTTTAAAGCCGGTCTACTCTAAAATAGAGAAGATATTTTATCATATCAGGAAAAATATCATGTCGGGTCTCTTGTTTGTCGTTTCTGCAGCGTCTGGAACAGGCAAAACATCCCTTGTTAAAGCCCTACTTGAGCGTGTCAATAACCTTCACGTTTCTGTGTCCCATACCACACGCGGTCAACGCCCTGGCGAACTCGATGGCGTGCACTATCATTTCTCCCAGAAAGACGATTTTTTAAATCTGGTCAATGAAGGTGGTTTTATTGAATACGCAGAAGTATTCGGTAATTACTACGGTACTGCACAGGCGACCGTTAAAGAACAACTGGCCAAAGGCCATGATGTGCTGCTGGAGATTGACTGGCAAGGTGCACAACAAGTCCGTCGACTTTTTCCTGAATCTCAACAAATTTTTATCTTGCCACCAAGTCAGTTTGACCTGCGTGAACGTCTGTCTAACCGCGGCACCGACACAGTTGATGTGATTGAACATCGTCTGAGCTGTGCAGTGGAAGATATGCAGCAATATAGCAACTTTGACTATATTATTATCAATGATGACTTTAACAAGGCGCTGCATGATCTCGAAGCGGTCATTATCGCCAACCGTTTGACCTTGTCGCAGCAAGCCAACCGTCATGAAAAACTGATTCAGCAACTGATCACACCCACTGAACGGTGATTAAAACTTGAGTCTATAGGCAAAGCCTTTTATACTGTGCAGTCTGTTAAAATTTATTATTCAAACGAGAATTCTTATGGCACGCGTCACCGTTGAAGATTGTTTAGACCATGTAGACAACCGCTTTGAGCTTGTACTAGTGGCAAGCAAGCGCGCGCGTCAATTGGCACGTCAAGGTATTGAACCAACTGTAGAATGGGACAATGACAAACCGACTGTTGTTGCTTTACGTGAAATCGCTGCAGGTCATGTATCCAAAGATATTTTGAAACAACGTGATCAGGACTATCAAACATCAAGTCTGGATCTTGCACTTTCTGCAAATAATCTAAACTTAGACGGTTTTTCTTTCCAATAAGAGATCGTCACAAAAAAAGCCTAGTTTTAAACTAGGCTTTTTTTTGTTATGTGACTTTTATATTTATGCCAGAACGGTTATAACATAAGGGTTAGCTATCGAACTTGAATCCGCTTTCTATTTGTTAATAGTAAAAATTTGGCAAGCGCTACAATTCATATTTAGTCAAAGCTTTCATGGTTTTATTTGTAAGAAACTCAGTTTTAAAGGTGTTTTATGCCAGGCCCACAGGTCAGTCAAGCCAAGCAACAGTTAGAGATGATGATCGACGCGTATTTAAATGAACGTGATGTCGAACGTGTGCTTGCGGCCTGTGATTATGCAGATATCGCGCATGACGGTATTGTACGTAAAAGTGGCGAACCCTATATCCTGCATCCGATTGCGGTGAGCTGTATCTTGGCGCATATGCGTCTGGACACTGAAACCCTGATGGCTGCTTTATTGCATGATGTGATTGAAGATACCGACTTCAACAAGGATGATATCAGCGAGACTTTTGGTTTTACCGTGGCCGAGCTGGTCGATGGCGTGACCAAACTGAGTCATTCCAGCGATAAAGAATATAATAAAGCCGCGTCATTCCGAAAAATCCTGCAAGCCACCTTACAGGATCCACGTGTCATTATTGTGAAACTGGCCGACCGCTATCACAACATGACCACTTTGGAGGCGCTGCGCCCGGACAAACGTGCGCGTATCGCCCGCGAAACCTTTGAAATTTTTGTGCCGATGGCACGTATTGTCGGCATGAATGAAATGGCCGACAATCTGGAACATCTGTGTTATCAGAATCTTGATCTGGACATGTATAACAACGTTCAGGCAGCGCTGTTAGAAACCAAGCCAAAACGTTGTGAATATCAGGCGATCTGGGAACAAAAGCTGAATGATCTCTTAGAAGACTATAAAATTGAAGGTCGAATCAAAAAGAAAAATAACAATATTGAGCTGTTACGTCATTTTGTTAAAAATGATATTGACCTGCAAGAGCTGACCCATAGTCACGCCTTTGAAATTATTTTACAAAGCATTGCAGATTGTGACCGTCTGGCAGAAATTCTGACTCAAAGCTTTAAAATTCAAAGCTATGAAGATCATATTCGCCGTCCATTACCCGGTGGCAACCAGTCCTTGATGATGCGTTTAAAAGGTGAAAAAACCACGTTATCGCTCACCATTCAAACCGAACTGATGCGTAAAGCCGCACGTTTTGGTGTGGTACTGGGTGAAAATGCCCCGCAAGCCTGTCGTTCTGCAATTCAGGCCTCGATGCAAAATCTAAACGTGTTGGTCGATGGTGAATGTGCCAAAACCACCTTTAGTGAATTACTGGATTATCTGCATCAGGAAAAAATTTGGGTATATACCCCGCATGGGCATTTACACGAATTGCCACAAGGTGCAACAGCGGTTGATTTTGCTTATGCGGCCAGCCTGTTCCTGGGCAACCATGCCATCGGGGCGAAAATTAACAATGAGACCAAACCGCTCTCTACCCCGCTAGTCAGCGGCCAGGTGGTCGAAATCATTACTGATGTCCTGGCAACCCCCAACCCGGACTGGCTCAGCTTTATCAACACCCAGAAAGCCCGCCGTGCCATTCAGAATATCTTGCGCGATCAGGATCTGGACGAACAGCGTCTGGTCGGTCAGCAAGCACTGAATCGTGCCTTGAAACTTTTCCATCGCTCCATTCGTGATCTGACTGAAGCAGACTGGAAAAACCTCCTAGAATGGCGCCACGTTTCCAGCAAGGAACAGCTGTTTGAACAGATTGCAGTCGGTGATTTATTACCGCAACTGGTGGCCAACCATTTATTTGCCCAAGATCAGCATCAGAATATTGCCAGTTCAGACCGTCTGATTCAGGGAACAGACGGTGTCGATGTCAAATATGCCCATTGCTGCAATCCTGTGCTGGGTGATCCAATTCAGGGGCATTTGACTCGTCGTGGTCTGATTGTGCATCGTGCGCGCTGCCACAACCTGCTGCATGAACAGCATCAGCATCCAGAAAATATTATGTTGTTGCAGTGGACCTCTGATGATCTGGAAGATATCAGCTTTACTGCCTATCTCAGCATTGATCTGGACATGAATGACGAGCAGATTTCCGACCTGATTTACCAATGCCGTAAAGCACATTCTGGGGTGGAAATGGTGCGCACTCAGGATGACAAAACCTATGTCAATATCGTGGTGCATAACCGTAAACAGATTGCAAAGATTATCCGGGATTTACGCATGTATTTCGGTTTCCCACGAATTATTCGTCTGGCTCAGCCCGTCGTTTTCAGTGAAGCTTCTAAAGTGAGTTAATCATTTAAAACGATAGTGCTTTGATCGGCCGAATTGATCGAATATGATGTATGTCGATGATAAAAGGAGAAATTAATGTCCCGCCAAGTAATCCATACTGAAAATGCCCCTGCTGCGATTGGCACTTATTCGCAAGCCATTTTAGTGGGTGATACCTTATATCTATCTGGTCAAATTGGCTTAGATCCTTATAGTATGGAATTGGTTGAAGGCATTGAGGCACAGATTCGCCGTGTATTCGATAATTTAAAAGCCGTCTGCGAAGCGGCCGGTGGCTCTCTGGCAGACATCGCCAAACTGAATATTTATCTGACTGATTTATCGCACTTCCAGCTGGTGAACCAGATTATGGGTGAATATTTTGCCCAGCCTTATCCAGCACGTGCAGCACTCGGTGTTGCCAGCCTGCCAAAAGATGCTCTGGTCGAGATGGATGGCATTGTCATCATTCAGCAATAATTTTTAAAATTTATGTAACACCTAAGCTTCTATATTTCGTTTGCAATCATGAATCACTCAAGCAAAAACCCGAGCAATAATCGGATTTTTGCTTGAGTGATATTTTTTTATCTAAATCACCAATCACAATAAAAGCTATTTCAAATGATTTTTATTGACAAACGATAACAATTATCAATAATATTACTTATCTTATTTAAACACTGTGGTTGTGTCCTATGTACGTTTGTTTATGCCGTGGCATTACAGATCAAGACATTAAAGATGCTATTGCAAATGGCGCTGAAACGTATCGTGATGTGCGCGATATATTGGACTTGGGAACCTGCTGTGGCCGCTGTGCACCAGAAGCCCGTATGATCATCAGTGATGAAGTTTCACAAATTGCGGCCCGTCTGGCGGTGGCCGCCTAAACCGAATAAAGATAATGATAACACCAATGATCTAAGATCATTCTTCCTCCCCCGCCTCTGACTCTGGCGGGTTTTTATTGTCATCGATCTGGAGCTGGATCGATTTGATTGCGATTTTCATTTGCTGTTCTATAAATTACTCGCCATTGCCCCCTGACTTGCTTTACTATCATGAGTTAGAGCGCTTTCTTAGAAAGATAAAACAGGTTCAAATGGAGTTATGTGATGAAAGGCAATCGTGATGTGATTAATCAGCTCAATCAGGTGTTGTATCACCACCTAACTGCAATTAACCAGTATTTCCTGCATTCACGCATGTTTAATGACTGGGGCATTGAGAAACTGGGCTCGGCAGAATATAAAGAATCGATCGTGCAGATGAAACATGCCGATAAAATTATTGAACGGATTTTATTTTTAGAAGGTCTGCCGAATCTGCAACATCTGGGCAAACTGTATATCGGCCAGCATACTCAAGAAGTGCTGCATTGTGATGTACGTAAAGTTAAAGAAAACATTGAGACCATTCAGAAAGCTGTGGCACTGGCTGAAACCCAAATGGATTATGTGACGCGTGATCTGGTTCAGGAAATTCTAGAGAAAGAAGAAAATTATCTGGATTGGACCACGACACAAATTGATCTGATTGAAAGCATTGGCATTGAAAACTATATTCAAAGTCAGCTTTAAATTTAAAGTTAAGACAAGAAAAAGCCAGCATCTGCTGGCTTTTTATATTAGCGAGGCATATCCTGCATTAATTCTTCATAACTCATTTCAGTTTTCTGGATCACTTTCAAGCGCTGCAGCTGATGCTTAGCCTCAGTCTCGTAACCATTAAATGCTAAAAGTTTGGCATATTTGATCAGGTTATATTTGGTTGGATAACTTAAGACCATTTGTTCACCTTCCTGAATCTGTGTAGCAGACGCTTTGCTGTAAGGATTTAAACGAATCCAGTCAATACGATGGTTAAATTCGGTTATTAAATATATTGGAGTTTGATTAGTTATCAGACTGGGTTTATGTTCTAAATAGTAACTTTCTCCAAGCTTAGGTACTAACTTAGTGTAATCTCGGATAATTATAGTAAATACTACTAAAGCCAATAAAAAAATAATTCTATTAAATATAATAGATGTTTTTAAGGTTTGAATTGAAGCATTCTGTGACTGGACAATTCCAATGATAAATCCTATTGGTAACAAAAAATAAGCATAGTGTTGTGGAAACTCAAACATTGCATGAGTCACAAATGCACCGATCATCAATATGCCAATGACTGATTCAGGGGTTTTCACCCACCGCTGCATTTGATAGCCCAAATAACTGAAATAAGCCAAGAAAGGTACACCAATCACAGCACCATTCCAGATCAGGAAATCGATAATGAAGTTATGCGCGCTTCTAATCCAAACTGGTCCTTGAACTGTATCGGTAATTTCAACAAAGGCCACACTGGTTTGATACCAGCCATAGCCCCACCATGGCTCTGCCTGAATCGCAGCCAGCATTTGCTGCCAGATCGCGAATCGTGACATATCGCCTGTAGCACGAGAGACAACATCACGGCTTTGCACTACTTCGGCATCTATGACCTGAGTCACCAATTGACTTAGCAATGGAAAAGCGACAATGGAGGAAATAAAAAAGATCAACCATGCTGTGCTGTAATACCATTTCAGATGAATAATGCCTTTGTATTGATAAAATGCTAGATAGAGGACAATTGCAATAGTCGCTACCCAAGACGTTCGAGATTGACTGAGGACCACTCCGATCACAATACATAATGCACAAGCAACCAACAGACTTGTCTGCATTTTTTTCTTTTCATAGAGGTATAGACAACTCATTAATGCCATAACTAAAAAAGTTGCCATATTATTTGGCTGGGCAAAATTAGCAAAAGGCCGCTGATTACCTTCTATATTAACCATACCAGGTAATATCGCATCCAAATTAAGCCATTGGCAAATTGCAATAAACCCTGTTACAACACCTGATACTAAAAATATATAACTTAGATAAGTAAAAGTTTTTTCTCGGCAATAGTTTTCTGTTGAAAAGTTATAACCTAATACACTTGCCAACCAAAAACCCGATACAAAAATTGCACTCATCATAGCAGTACTAAAGAAGAAAACTTGTCCAAGCATAAGTTGAATAAAGGGTATGCATGCAAGTAATAATAAAGGTATTCCAATTTTTGGGATCTTCACCTTATTAATCAAAAATAAAACAGACAAAATTAATAAGCTAATAAAACTATAAAGTTCACCAGTATAAGTAACCCAAGGTCTCAAATGTATTGGTACTAACCAAGCAAAAGACATGAAAAAGGCAGCTAAAATAAAAATAACCTTCATTAAAATTCATACACCAATCAAATAATAAAAATCTATCAGGTTACAACTTGAATACAGTGAATTTATTTCCATGGTCTTAAATCTACTATTGCAAGTATAGTCTTTGTTTCTTTGTTCAATAAAACCACCATATCATTTGACGTCGCTTTTAGAGGTATCCAGCCATCTGCTTGAGGGTACTGCAGTAAAATTTTTTTTACCTTAATTCCATGATTGTATTTATATAAGTTACTAATTGGATTTGATTTTAAAATTAAATTAGAAAGCATATTATTTATAGAGAAATAACGTACTGGCATTTGTGCGATAGAAATACCACCAACTACTTCTAAAAAAACATCATCATTCTGAGTATCACCAATAGCAACAAATTGTGGTCCCAACCAAGAAACTTTCTGATATTCTTTTTGAACTTTCTCAATATTTTCGAATATTATTTCATTTTTTCGGACCAGTTCAAATTGATTGCCATGATATACAATCCAGGCTGGTCGTCCCTGCTCTACTGAATAAATGCCATAACCGAGCGCCATTAATTGAAATAATATCACTATACTTAAATCAAACTTAAGACTTTTTTTCCCGTCTTTATAAACTATAAAACCTAGAAATGGCCCAATAATTACATCTATAATAAGTAGCATAAATAATATATGCAAAACTCCAACTGCTCTACCTAATGGCTGTGGATACCATACAAATATAATGAATAAAATTAAAAGTAAAACAACAAAACTTGATAGAACTAAATGGGTTAGAAAAAATTTTAAGCGTTTTGACATTATCTCTATCCTCATTTGCTTATTAATAGACAAAATCAACCTAATTTTTAAATTCAACTATTTAAAATTATTTATCTATCCATATAAAAAAAAGACTGGTAAACCAGTCTTTTTTAAAATTAGATATTATTAATCACGGCATGAACCTGGAAGATATTTTGCAGCAATAGCCGGTGCACCACCAGTAACACTACCAGGACCACATTTCCATGAATTCACTGTTGAACCAATATCAACTTCAGTCATTGGCTGACTCGCAGCATTCAAAGGAGTTAATTGGAACGATTTATTTGCCGCTCCTTTTAAATCAGAAGCCTTTGTAGTAGTTACAGTAATTATACCTGTGTTACTTGTTTCAACTAAAGCTGTATATTTAGTTGAAGCACTTGCAGAAGCAGCCGAAGCGTCACTAGAATCGTCAGTAGCCTTAGCTCCCACTTCACAACCCCAATCATTTTCGCCAGGTAATGCTGTAGCTGATTGATAAACTTCAGTCACAATTGTACGACACGTAGAACCTGCTAAAACTGGTTCAGACATTTTAGCACGAATGGTGTAATCTTGATAAGCAGGAAGTGCTACAGCAGCCAAAATACCGATAATTGCTACAACAATCATTAATTCAATAAGGGTAAAACCCTTTTGTATCGTTTTCATAACATTCTCCACAAATGTTTTGTTTATTTATAAAGCTTAAAAAAAGAAAGCTAATTTATAGATAGCAGCAAGTGTGCCAAGTTTTATTATAATAATTTTGAGAGAAAAAACAGCAGTTTAAAAAAATATTTTTCATATTGTATTTTTTGTGTTTACTTTTGTGTAAATAACTGACAATTTTTGTCAGTATGTTGACGCAATTCACCCTAATATAATCGGCTTATTCCCTAATTCATTCTTTAAATCATCTATTTTTCGATCGTAATATTGATCTAATACTTTTCCAATCTCTATTACGCCTTCAATTACACCTGCTTTAAATTTCTTCTGCTTCAATTGCTGAATGATATTTTGACAAATTTGATTCCAGACTTCCTGAGTTGTCGCCTGCTTAATTCCTCGATCAATGACAATTTCGACTTTATGTTCACACAAATTTAAATACAGCAGTACACCACTATTGTACTCTGTATCCCAAACTCCGAGTTCAGCAAACAGCTGCCGTGCCCGGGCACAAGTATCTTGATAGAAAGCTTGCTTTGCAGGAATACAACCTTCAATCACGACCTGGATTTCTCCCACATGTCCATGCTCGGCTTCCTCTACCGCGACTGCAATCGCATGCTGATCCTGCTTGGAGAAAAAACGTTTGGTTGCCGGCATATAAAAGAAATGCTTGAGCCAACGTTTAAAACTTGGCTGTGCATGCTCTTCTAACTTCGGCTGCGTGACAATCTCTGTCGTATCTGTTGTTGTTACCATGAACCTGATGCTCCTCCCCCACCAAAACCACCACCGCCACCGCCACCGCCGAAGCCGCCGCCACCAAAACCACCACGGCCACTACCGCCGCCCCGGCCGCCACCTGCTAAAAAGGCATGTAAAATCAGCTGGGCAATAGAAGTGACCAATAAAAAGAAAATACCTGCGCCAATCATTAAACTAGCAACCAAGCCTAAGCCATTCACTAAGCCTGCGGCTGTACCTGCTACTGCCGCAGTCGCTGCACTCAGACGTTTACCAAAGATCATGGAGCCAATAACACCTGCAATAATAATAAAGATGACACTCCCAAAAGTAGCTTGCGATGCTTTTTGGGCCTGATAAGCTTGTTCCTGACGCTCTTTCAACTCATCCGCGGCCTGTGCTGCAATTTCAGGATCTAAATTTAAAATTCGTTCAATTTCGGTTAACCCGGAATCAATGCCCTGCGCATACTGACCTTGCTTAAAAAATGGCGTGATTTTGTCATTAATAATACGCCCAGCCACAATATCCGGCAGTACACCTTCTAGACCATAACCAGTCAAAATTTGAATACGGCGATCATTAATGGCAATGGTCATCAACAAACCATTGTCGCGTTTAGCCGAGCCAAGCTGCCAGGCTTCAGCAACGCGCATGGAGTAATCAAAAATATCTTCCTGCCCCGTGGTCGGAACAATGACTACACCTATTTGCCCTTTACCTTCATTATAAAGTTTTAGAATACGCTGACTGAGTTGCTGTTTTTCAGTAGGACTGAGTAAATTTGCCTGATCAATGACCGGTTCATTCAGACTGGGTAAGTCGCGCTGAAGCTGCCCTTCTGCCATGTCATTGGCAATTTGTGGCTGCTGGGCTGAGGTTGTTTCAGTAGCCGTTTGAGCTGTTTGAGAATTAGTCGCAGCCGGATTTTGCAATATTTCACGTGCAACAATAACTTCTTCGGTATCGGTTGCTGTGGCGGTTTCTGCTGATACAGGCACTACCATCCCCATGGCCAACATGAGGAGCAACCCGGCACAGTATTTCAGCAGCATCTCAGACATCTGATTTCTCGCTTATTTACAAGTCAGTCATTATTCAAAGGAAACCGTTGGAGCTTTTTGGGCACTTTGCTCGGCACTAAAGTTTGGTTTGGTATCCATACCAATTACTTTGGCGGTCATCACTTGCGGGAATTGACGCGCATAAGAGTTAAAGTCCTGAACCGTAGTGATATAACGGTTACGTGCCACAGCGATTCTATTTTCAGTACCTTCGAGCTGTACCTGTAAATCACGGAACTGCTGATTGGCTTTCAGGTCTGGATAATTCTCAGTCACCGCCAATAAACGCGACAAAGCACTGGTCATTTGCGACTGCGCTTCCTGATAACGCTGGAATAATGCAGGATCTTCCAGTACTTCACGATCCACTTTTAAACCGGCAACATTGGCACGTGCTTGAGTCACTTCAGTTAAGACCTGCTCTTCATGCGCGGCATAGCCTTTGACTACATTGACCAGATTCGGCACCAGATCGGCACGGCGCTGATACTGGTTTTGCACTTCAGACCATGATGCGGTGACCGCTTCATCTTTCACCTGCAAAGTGTTATAGCCACATCCTGTGAGGGTCAAAGTACTGGCCAGCATCAGGGTTATTAAAGATTGTTTGAATAGACGCATGATGTTTATCCTCAATTATTTATTGATATTTATTTAATTAATTTGATTTTAAACAGTATTTTCTAAAGTTTTGTTACTTTTTATAATATTTTTTAATGGACTGTCTTTCCGTTGAATCAGACTCAAAAATAAAAAACCCGCCGAAGCGGGTTTTCTTGAATGATATGCGTTGATGGCTAACGATTAGATATCCAGATAATCCAGAATTCCTTCTGCAGCCTGACGGCCTTCCCAGATCGCAGTAACCACCAAGTCAGAACCGCGTACCATGTCACCACCGGCAAAGATTTTTGGATTTGAAGTCTGGAATTTGTATTGCTGCTGTTCAGCAGCAATAACACGCCCCGAACCATCCAGATTAATTTCTACATCGGTGAACCAATCTGCAGGACTGGTACGGAAACCAAAAGCCAGCAGAACTGCATCTGCCGGCAGAATCTCTTCTGAACCTGGAATCGGCTCTGGACTACGGCGACCGCGACTGTCCGGCTCACCCAGCTGAGTAGTAATAAATTTCACACCAGTCACTTTACCATTTTCACCAACAACTTCGATCGGCTGACGGTTAAACTGAAAACTCACTCCTTCTTCACGCGCATTTTGCACTTCACGGCGTGAACCCGGCATATTTTCTTCATCACGACGGTAAGCACAAACTACCGACTCAGCACCTTGACGAATTGAGGTGCGGTTACAGTCCATAGCTGTATCACCACCGCCTAAAACGATGACTTTCTTGCCTTCAACACTGATGTATTCAGCTGGGTCTTTTTCCCAGCCCTGACAACGATTGACATTCGCAATCAGGAAATCCAGTGCATCATACACACCATCCAGATCTTCACCGGCAAAACCACCTTTCATATAGGTATAGGTTCCCATACCCATAAATACCGCATCATAATCAGAAAGTAGCTGGTCGATGGTCACATCTGTACCAATCTCAGTGTTCAGACGGAATTCAACCCCCATACCCGTGAAAATTTCACGGCGGCGTTTCATCACATCTTTTTCCATTTTGAATTCTGGAATACCGAAAGTCAGCAGACCACCGATTTCCGGACGTTTATCAAAGACCACAGGTTTTACCCCGTTACGCACCAGAATATCCGCACAGCCAAGTCCTGCAGGACCTGCCCCGATAATCGCGACTTTCTTATTGGTCCATTTTACATTGGACATATCTGGACGCCAGCCCAATGCAAAGGCAGTGTCGTTGATATATTTTTCTGCATTACCAATAGTCACCGCGCCGAAACCGTCGTTCAGGGTACACGCCCCTTCACACAGACGGTCTTGTGGACAGACACGGCCACAGACTTCTGGCAAGGTGTTGGTCTGATGACACAGTTCAGCGGCCTGGAACAGACGGCCTTCAGACACCAGTTTTAACCAGTTTGGAATATAGTTATGTACCGGACATTTCCACTCACAATACGGGTTACCACAGCCTAGGCAGCGATGCGTCTGGTTGGCTGCAATTTCCGCGGTATAAGGCTTATAAATTTCCACAAATTCTGCTTTGCGGACATCAATCTCTTTTTTCTCTGGATCTTGGCGTGCGACATCCAGGAATTGAAAGTCATTATTCAGGCGTTCTGCCATGTCTCTCTCCGTGGGGAGATGTAAGGGGTTCACAGTTGCCTTACATCTGCCTATGTTTCTGCAGTAGTGGAATTATTGTGGATCAGCTTGAGTGGTTTTCAACAGCGTTTGCAAGTTGGCTGCTTTTGGTTTTACCAACCAGAACTTGCGGCTGTAGAAGTCAAACTCATGGCGGATCTTGTACGCCCAAGCACTACCCGTTTCTTTAATATGTTCATCTAGGATACGACCCAGGAAGGCTTTGTGCTCTTCCATCGCTTCGGTTGAAATACGATTCAGCTCAATCAGCTCATGGTTATAATGATCAACGAAGTCATTATCCAGATCAAGTACATAAGCAAAACCACCAGTCATACCCGCACCGAAGTTATGCCCAACTTTACCCAGCACTGTCACAATACCACCGGTCATGTATTCACAGCAGTGATCGCCTGCACCTTCAATCACGGCAAATGCACCCGAGTTACGCACCGCGAAACGCTCGCCTGCTGTACCCGCTGCATATAACTTACCGCCAGTCGCACCGTACAAACAGGTGTTCCCAATAATCGCGGTATTTTGGGTCTGGAATGGCGAACCTTTTGGCGGGAAGATCGAGATGCGACCGCCGGCCATACCTTTACCGACATAGTCATTGGCATCACCTTCCAGGCTGATATGCAGACCACCGGCATTCCAGACACCCAGCGACTGACCCGCAGTACCATTCAGGTGAACTTTCACCGGATGGGCTTCCATGCTCAGGTTGCCATAGCGTTTCGCAATTTCACCAGACAGACGGGCACCAATCGAACGGTCACAGTTACCGATCGTAAAGCTATATTCACCGCCAGTTCCCGCTTCAATCGCAGGCAGAATCTCATCCACCATTTTCTCTGCCAGAATCCCTTTATCGAATGGTGCATTGCCCTGTACTTCGCAGTACTGTGCTTTACCTTCTGCAGCAGGATGTGACTCAAGCAATTTGCTTAAATCAAGATGTGCATGCTTTGCAGTTTCACCTGGTAAGACTTCCAGCAGATCAGTACGGCCAATCAGGTCTTTCAGACTCGATACACCAAGTGCTGCCAGCCATTCACGGGTTTCTTCAGCAATAAAGGTGAAGAAGTTGATCAGCATTTGTGGCTCGCCAATGTAGTGTTCCTGACGCAAGTGATCTTGCTGAGTTGCTACACCGGTTGCACAGTTATTCAAGTGGCAGATACGTAGGTATTTACAACCCAATGCGATCATTGGGGTTGAACCAAAGCCGAAGCTTTCTGCACCCAGAATTGCTGCTTTTACGACATCCAGACCGGTTTTTAAACCGCCATCTGTCTGTACGCGAACTTTACCACGCAGGTCATTCACACGAAGGGCCTGATGCGCTTCAGAAAGACCCAGTTCCCACGGTGAACCTGCATGATGAATTGAAGAAAGTGGAGAAGCCGCTGTCCCGCCATCATAACCAGAAATGGTAATGAAATCGGCATACGCTTTCGCTACACCTGCCGCAATCGTACCGACACCCGGTTCAGAAACCAGCTTAACTGACACCATCGCCTGTGGGTTAACCTGTTTTAAATCAAAGATCAACTGTGATAAATCTTCAATTGAATAGATGTCATGATGCGGAGGTGGCGAAATGAGGGTAACGCCCGGTACAGAGTAACGTAAACGGGCAATGAGACCATTTACTTTACCACCCGGCAACTGACCACCTTCACCTGGTTTTGCACCTTGCGCGACTTTAATTTGGAGAACTTCTGCTGATGTTAAATAAGCAGGCGTCACACCAAAACGGCCCGATGCAATTTGTTTGATTTTCGAGTTACGGATGGTGCCGTAACGCGCTGGATCTTCACCGCCCTCGCCTGAGTTTGAACGACCGCCAATCGTATTCATGGCAATCGCAATCGCTTCATGTGCTTCAGGTGATAGTGCACCCAAAGACATGCCGGCAGAGTCAAAACGAGGTAGGATATCTTCCACAGATTCCACTTGATCCAGTGCAATCGAATTGTCTGTTTTGAGTTTGAACAGGTCACGAATCGTGGCAATCGGACGCTTATTCACAAGTTCTGCATATTCTTTAAAGTCAGCATAATTGCCAGAACGCACTGCTTTATGTAGCGAGTTGATCACGTCCGGGTTAAATGCATGGTATTCCTTACCGAATACAAATTTCAGCAAGCCACCTTGATCAATTGGTTTACGGTTTTTCCACGCGATATCCGCCAACTGTTTCTGGTCATTTTCAAGGTCAACAAAGGTCGCACCCTGAATACGACTCGGCACACCAATGAAGCATGTATCAACCACTTCATTCGACAGACCGACTGCTTCAAATAACTGACCACCACGGTAAGAGGCTACCGTCGAAATTCCCATTTTCGATAGAACTTTGAGTAAGCCTTTCTCAATGCCTTTACGGAAATTGTTTTGTGCATAGATTGGATCACCCAAGAGCTCGCCTTTGGCGACCAGATCATTGATCACGTCATAAGCCAGATATGGATAAATCGCGGTTGCGCCAAAGCCGAGAAGCACTGCGAACTGATGTGGATCACGGGCAAAACCGGTTTCAACAATCAGGTTGGCATCGGTACGCAAACCGGTATTAATCAAGTAATGATGCACCGCACCGGTCACCATAAAGGCATTGGCCGGCAAGTGGCCTTCACGAATTTTCTTGTCTGAAAGCATCAGTAAAGTTTTGCCATCACGAATCGCTTGTGCAGCCTCGATGCAAATACGCAGAATTGCGGCTTGTAAACCTTCAGTTTCAGTATAGTTCAGGTCGATGTCAGCAATTTCGTAACCTTTACGCCCCAAGGTACGAATTTGATGCATTTTCGAATTTGACAGTACCGGACTGGAAATAATCAGACGGTCAGCATGTTCAGGCCCCTGTTCAAACACGTTCTGTTCACGGCCTAAACAGGTTTCCAGTGACATCACGATCGATTCACGTAACGGATCAATTGGCGGGTTGGTCACCTGCGCAAACTGCTGACGGAAATAATCCGAAACATGGCGCACCTGACGTGACAATACTGCCATGGGCGTATCATCACCCATGGATCCCACAGCTTCCTGACCACTTTCCGCGATTGGACGCAATAACTGGTCACGTTCTTCAAAGGTCACCATGAACATTTTTTGGGCCGCTTTCAGGCCATCGCCTTTTAAGCCTTGCTCACATAAATATTCTTCCAGCTCGGGGCTACCTTGCAAACGCACAGAGTTTTCACGTAACCATTCACGGTATGGACGCATACGTTTTAAATGATGATTCACATCTTGTGTATCCAGTACCTTGCCGGTTTGCGTATCGATCACCAGCATTTGGCCGGGGCCAACACGACCTTTAGAAATCACATCTTCAGGTTGATAACCCCAGACCCCAATTTCCGATGCCAATGTGATGTAGCCATTTTTGGTAATCACCCAACGTGCCGGACGTAAACCATTACGATCCAGCATACAAATCGCATGACGGCCATCCTGAATTACCAGACCTGCCGGGCCATCCCAGGCTTCCATATGTTTCGAGTTGAATTCATAGAAAGCACGCAAGTCCGCATCAAGCGTTTCCACATTCTGCCACGCAGGCGGAACCAGCATACGTAAGGCACGGAACAGATCCATACCGCCACCGACCAGAATCTCCAGCATATTGTCCAGGCTTGAGGAATCCGAACCGGTACGATTCACAATCGGTTTCAGCTCAGTTAAACCCGGCAATAACGGATTTTCAAATTTTGGCACCCGCGCCATGGCCCAGTTACGGTTGGCCGTAATAGTGTTGATTTCACCATTGTGCGCCAGATAACGGAACGGCTGTGCCAACGGCCAGCGTGGCAAAGTATTGGTCGAAAAACGTTGATGAAATACCACGATATGTGATTCCAGACGCGGATCAGCCAGATCGGTATAAAAGTCTGCAATCGCTTCCGGCATCATCAAGCCTTTATAGCTGATGACCGTTGAACATAAGGTGGTGACATAGAAAGACGTATCATTCAGCAGCAATTGTTCTGCACGACGACGCGCCAGGAATAACTTACGGTTAAATTCAACCTCGGTCACGCCCATCGGGCAATTGACAATAATCTGTTCAAATGCCGGCATCGATTGCAAGGCAATTTCACCCAGTGCATCGACATGGGTTGGAATCACACGCCAAGCCAGAACAATGAGACCTTCAGCTTCAATTTCTTTGTTTAAAACCTGTTTGGCATGTGCAGCAAGCGCAGGATCAAGATTTAGGAACACCGAACCGACAGCAAAGACTTCACTTAAGGTGGTATCACTTAAGCGTTTTGCTTCTTCACGAAAGAACTTTTTCGGCATCGCCAAAAGCAGACCACAGCCATCCCCAGTCTTGCCATCGGCGGCAATACCACCACGATGGGTCATACAACTTAGGCTATGAATCGCGGTCTTGACAAGATCATGGCTTGCATCGCCCTGCATATGGGCAATTAAACCGAAACCACAGTTATCTTTAAACTCATCCGGTTGGTATAAACCTTGAGCGGGAGCTACATTATTAGGCGATGGCATGTGCATAGCGTACCCTTCTTTTCACGAAGCCATATAGGCTGTTAAACAATCTAAATTCTTCTCTGCGCTGCGTGTAATGGACTTTCGAAGACCGTCTTGCTAGAGCAAAATCTTTTCATCTTTATTTCTTCAGACTAGTCCTTTTTCAGACCGAATGCATAAAAAATAAAGTTTATTTTGCTGATGAATAACATAAAAATCAGGAATAAATATGACATTCATAGGTTGTCATCGAATCATTTTTCGCGCTAAAACAGGGAGATTAATTCAATCCATGCACCAATAAAGCAAATTACATGCCAATAAATAGCACATAAATTAAAACTATACAGATGACAAAGCTTTAACAAAGATTACAGGGATACTGGTTATTTTTAATGTGTATTTTTTGCACCAAAAGCGCACATTTCTAATTAGGTCATTTTTTTGGTGCGCTATTTTAGAACGGATTAGTTAAAAGGATCACTAATCTCATTGTTTTGAGGACGGGAATTCCCCCCTTGGTTCGGTCGATTATTATTGTTTTGTGGTTGTGGTGCACCTTCTACAGCACTTTCGGATTTCTGTACATCGAGCACATTGCCGGCGGCATCACGACGCACAATTGTGGTACTGGTGGTCGCATCCGAACTACGCGGTTTAACCTCAGCCTGAGTTTGCTGTCTGAGTCGTACAGATTCATCTACCTTCGGTAAAGGTACGTTTTTCAAGCGAATCTCATACAGCTTTTGATTGCTTGCCAATTCCTCTGAACCCAGATTATTGACCAGACTGACATACTGCTGTATTGGCACCACTTCAGGCTTCACTGAAGCAGGCAAATTTAAATTCAATGTAGATAAGGCCTGATTGGCTTCGGCGGCGGTCTTATACTGACCATACAGCAGCACATATTGTTCTGGCTGATTTTCACCGGATATTCTTAGATAAATAAAATACTTACGATCTGGCTGTTTTTTAAGAAAGCTTTTTAGAATGGCTTCATTACTGACGCGAAATAATTCAATCGCATGCTGTTTTTTCGCCTCATTAACAAATTTGGTGCCGCGAAATTCTGGCTCATGAGTGGCATTTACAATGGTGCGCGTATTCAAATCGAGGGGTTTGACCTCGTCAAAAAGCGCACCAAGATGGGTCATTGTCGCTACTTTTTCCGGCTGAATTTGTAATTGAACTTTAGTTTCTGGCTTTTTTTCCACTTCAATTACCGCATCTGAATCAGTAATGGCCCAAAAGATCAAGGCTGCAAATAGACAGCATACACCACAGACCAGCCAGAAATAGTGCTGAACCTTTTGCCAAGGAGTGTGTAATGCTGTCATAAAAACTAAAACCTATGCCTGATTCGCTAAAATTGCCTGTTGCATTCGCTCAAGATCAAAATCCCGAGTAATCACAGCTTTGCCTAATTGTTGCAACAACACCAGACGCAATTGTCCATTCAAGACTTTTTTGTCATGGGCCATATATGCCAGGAAATCATCAAGAGGGATTTTAGGACAAACGATCGGAAGTTTGGCACGAGAAATGATTTTTTTTGTACGCTCCAGATCACTCTGAGAAATCCAGCCCATACGCTGTGATAAATCTGCCGCCATGACCATACCTGTTGCAACAGCCTCACCATGTAGCCAGACACCATACCCCAGATAAGATTCAATCGCATGTCCAAAAGTATGCCCCAGATTCAGTAGAGCACGTTCCCCTTGCTCTTTTTCATCATTGGCGACAATCCGGGCCTTGTGCGCACAGGAACGATAAACGGCCTCAGCCAGTAGTTTCTCATCACGACTGACCAGAGCATCCATGTTCTCTTCAAGCCAGAGCAGAAATGATTCATCACCGAGTAGCGCATATTTAATGACTTCAGCCAAACCGGCCGCAAGTTCACGATCGGGTAAAGTAGAAAGTTGCGACATATCGGCCAGCACCACTTGCGGTTGCTGAAATGCACCAATCATGTTTTTACCCAGTGGATGATTAATCCCGGTTTTTCCACCGACACTGGAATCGACTTGAGACAGTAAAGTCGTCGGTACCTGAATGAAGTACACGCCACGCTGGAAACATGCCGAAGCAAAACCGGCCATATCGCCAATCACACCACCACCGAGCGCAAGCACCGTACAGTCCCGGTTAAAACCAGCTTCAAGCAATGCATCAAAGATCAGATTCAGATGCTGGCTATCCTTATATTTTTCACCATCGGGCAAAATACAGGTCGCAACATGCTTGTCTAAAGCTGCAATCGCAGTTTGATAATGCTGCAAATAAAGTGGCGCAACCGTGGTATTGCTCACAATCATCACTTGCTTGCCATGAATATAGGGAGCCAATAAGGCCTGTGGATCAAGATCGCTCCCGATAAAAATAGGGTAACGACGTTCTCCGAGTTCTACATATAAGGTTTGCATGTTTGATTAACCACTTTATTCAATGTACTTAATTTTTAGAAACAATGAGATTGAGAATCCGCTGCGCCAGATCTCGTGCAGCACCCTGATTGGTCTCAATGATATGATGTGCCACCTCCCGATACAAGGGATCACGGACGGCCAATAAATCACGCAACTTTTGTTCTGGATTTTCAACTTGCAACAGTGGGCGGTTTTTATCGCGATAAGTACGCTGCAGCTGAATTTCAACCGGCGTATACAGGTAAACGACTATCCCACGCTGTTTCAGATAGTCTCGATTCAAGAGCTGGGTGATGGCACCACCACCCGTGGCTAAAACCAGTTGAGAGCGTGAAGTCAGCTCATCAATTACAGCAGTTTCACGGTCACGGAAACCCTGCTCCCCTTCCTTTTCAAAAATCCAGGGAATGGTCGCGCCTGTTTTACGTTCAATTTCATGATCACTGTCTAGAAATTCGCGTCCTAACAATTCTGCGAGATGTCGTCCTACTGTTGTTTTACCTGCCCCCATCGGCCCTACCAAATAAATATTTGGTAGGGTTTCAAACTCTTTGCTTGGCAAGGAGTCACCTATTCGTTTTGTTAAATTCAAAATATATTAATGATTTCTTGAAACACTGTCATTAACAATTCGAGGTGTAACGAAAATCAGTAGCTCTGCTTGACTTGAGGTGCTTGAATTATTTTTAAAAAGATTACCTACAACTGGCAAATCTCCTAAAAATGGTACTTTACTGGAATTCTTTGCTTTAAGATCATCAAATATTCCACCTAGTACCACTGTTTCACCATCACGTACCAATACATTTGTCTGTAATTCATTAGTATTAATGGAAGGACCTTCGGGTGTAATTGTACCGATACTATCTTTTTCAATCTTGAGTTCCATCTGTACTTTACCATCTGGAGTGATACTTGGCGTTACTTCAAGTCTCAAGTTTGCTTCTTTAAAAGAAGTCGTCGTCCCTCCTTCCGCACTATATGTTTGATAGGGAATTTCTGTACCACGTAAAATATGAGCTTTTTGTTTATCACCTGTCATAATTTTAGGAGCAGACAAAATCTCACCCAATCCATCCGTTTGCAATGCAGTCAACTGTAAATCCAACATATAGTCAGAAATTTTCAGCAATCCAAAACTAAATGTTCCTGCACTTGCTGTCCCTAAATCCACATTTAGATCCAGACTTGGAGAGTAATCTCCTCCCCAGACATTAGAACCATTTGCCCCATTTACGAGAGTAGGATTATTACGCTGTATACCCCAATCAATCCCTAAATCACGTGAAAAATTAGTTTCGGCGGTTACAATACGAGCCTCAACCATGACTTGTTTCACTTGAACATCAAGTAAATCTACCATATTTTTGATTTTATCAATAAATTGCTGAGTATCACTAACAATCAAAGTATTAGTCCGAGCATCTATAGACACAGAACCACGTACACTCAATAAACTTTCTTTATCCCCATCACTAGAACTACCTGAGGCTCCTTTATTTTGAGTAATCAGTTTTTCAATATCTGTAGCTTTAGCATAACTAAGCTGCAGATATTCGGTCTGAAGCGGAGCTAGCTTAATACTTTGCTTTAATGCTTTAGCCTCTTCCTCTTCTGCTTTAATCAATTCTGCTATCGGTGCAATCCACATTACATTGCCATTGCGGCGTTTATCCAGATTTTTGGTTTTCAGCACAATATCCAGCGCCTGATCCCAAGGTACCTCTTTTAAGCGCAAGGTAATATTACCTTGCACACTGTCCGCAGCCACCATATTAATATCGGTAAAATCGGCTAAAAGCTGCAGCACACGACGGACTTCAATATCCTGAAAATCTAGCGAAATTTTCTTGCCGCTATAAGCAACCGCCTTCGGACGTAGCGGACTCTTGGCTTCCGGACGTTTCAAACTAATGGTCAGTTTGTTATCAGTCTGATAAGCCATATATTCATAGCTTTCTCCAGACTGGATCGTAATCACACCTGATCCATTCTGGTTCACCGCATCGACACTCGATACAGGCGTCGCGAAATCATTCACATTCAGACGACGGGTCAAATGCGTCGGAATCTTAGTCCCTAAGGTCCGGACAATGACTTTCGTGCCCTGCTGCTGCACATCGACCGGGGTGTTGTTGCCTGCCAGATCAATGACGACCTGACCTTCACCTTGCGCACCACGCTGGAAACCAATATTGCTAATTCCCTGAGCCGACTGCTGTAGCACAGGTTGAGCCGTGGTGACTGGCGTTACCGAATTAATTTTCAGGATAAAGGTATTGCCTTCAACTCGCGTGGTAAAGGCACCGGCATCTGCCAGATTAACCGTCAAACGGGCACGTTGTGCATCCGAAGTCACATCGACCGAACTGGCTTCACGTGTTGCCACCGGAATATTGCTTTGCTTTAAGTTTTGTTGGGCCTGGTCAAAATCTAAAATTAGACGCGAAGGTGATTCTAATTGATAGGCTTGTGGCTGTGGTGGCAAACCATTGAACATCACCCGAATTTCAGTTCCTTGTCCAGGAAGCTGCATAGCTACGATATTGGTCACGGCTACCTGCGCGCTGGCTGCTTGCATCACCGCAATCGCAACAGCACCCATTGAAAACTGACGAAACACACGATTCATTGTATTAGCATCCCCAAAAATAAATTCTTTAATACTCTTATTCATTGTTATTCCCTAAAACTTATGGTGCCGGCCCAATCAGAACCAGACTTCGCGGACGCTCCACATATCCTTCACGGCCATCTGGAATAATCTCAATCAAATCGATCTGCGTTGGTGTAATACCACTCACACGACCATGATTAAGCCCCATATAGCTACCACGCTGTATCCGTTCAATCTCACCGTCCGGTGTCTGGATTAAAGCCAGAATCTGTCCGGCCTGATTACGCATGCTGCCTTTCATGCTCAAGGTTTCCAGAGGATAACTTTCCAGTGGTTGCAATTGACGTGACAAATTTGGATAAACCCGTTTCCCCGCCATAATTTTCAGTTCAGCAGCCAGAGAGCTGGGTAAAAATGGGCTTTTAAGCTGATGTGCTGCATAATTAAACGTATCAATAGGCATAAAATCAGGTGCAGGCTCGATCGGCAAAGGCGGCTTATTACGTATATTGGCCATTTCCTGATTGACAGCATCAATACGCGAATCACATCCCCATAATAAAAATCCGAGCGTTAAAGCTGAAGTAATTTTAATGTTCTTCATTACTGCGCCCCCTGAGTCGTGTTATTAGCTGCTGCATTACCGACATAACGATAAGTTTTGGCTTTCACCACATAATTAATCACCGGAATCTCAGAGTTTTTCGCTTTGTTGCGAGTACCGGTAATAGTGAAATCATGTAAGGTCACAATACGAGACAAGCCGGCAATACTGCTGACAAAAGAACCAAAAGCGTGATAATCCCCAGTGGCTTCAATGGCGATTGGCTGCTCGATAAAGAACTCCTGTTTAATTTCAGGTTCCAGACGGATATTCTTAAACTTCAGACCCGAACTCACGCCACTCAGGTTAATATCTTCAACCAGACCCGGAATTTCAGTTTCTTTTGGCAATTGTTCTAACTGCTGGTTAAAACGGACTTCCATTTCCTGAAGCTGGATTTGATATTGTTGCAAATTGCGCAATTTAGATTCTTTTTCACGGAATTCATTCAACAAGTTTTGTTCTTGAGCGCTGGCTTGTGCAATCGACTCAATCGTGCTTCTGATCATGACAAAATAAATCAGCGCAAAGGCCAGCACGACAATAAAAATCCAGCAGCTAATCTTGACCGACAAAGGCCAGCTGCCATAATTATTAGGATCTAATGTATTGAATTGCTGAAAAAACTTTTCAACCGTCATTTTATTTTTAGGTACAGCGACGGCATCCTGACCGAACTCATCAAATTCTTCATTACTCATGATGATGCCCCCGTAGTTGTAGTGACTGTTTGTTGTTCTTCATTCAGGACTGGCTGAGCAATCTGATCCAGATCTACCGTCACGGTAAAACTGCCATAAGACTCTTCCACACGTGGAATAATCGAGCTCGGTGCTTTCTCTTTTTGTTCAGTGACTATGAATGCATTCATAAAAGCATTGCGATACCAAGATGAAGCTTCCAGATTGCGCAGTAACTCTGCAACGGTATTTGGACTTTCAGCCCGACCTTCAATAGTAAATTTATCTCCGGTACGCTGAAACTTGGTGATGTACATATTGGCTGGTGTCACCCGCACAATTTCATCAATCAAATGCACCGCGACCGGACGTTGCGTTTGCAAGCCCTGAATCAACTTCATCCGCTCAACAATGGCATTACGTTGCTCTTGCAAACCTTCTAGCGCTTTTAACTGCACATCCAGATTCTGGTTGGTACTTTGAATCAGCTGATTGGCCTGTTCCTGATCCTGAAGCTTGTGATCATAATAAAACCAGGTTGAACCTGCCGCCGCCAGTCCTAAGAAAAGCGCCCCCACACAGATTGCCACGAATTCATTATTTCTTTTAATTCTTAGCTCATCACGCCAAGGAAGTAAGTTAATCTTTGCCATTAATCAAAACTCCTCAATGCCAAACCACATGCAACCATGAGTGATGACGCGTCATTTTCAATTTTTTTAATATCAATTTGAGGAGAAAAGCCCATTTGCAAAAATGGATTCGCGATCGTGACACGGTAACCGAGTTTTTGTTGTAATAATTTTGCCAGACCTGGAATATTGGCATTCCCGCCGGCCAATAAAATATGATCAATCTCATTAAACTGAGACGATGAAAAGAAGAATTGTAATGACCGCGCTGCCTGTTGCACAACGGCATCCAGGAACGGTTCTAGCACTTCAATATCATAGTCATCTGGCAAAGCACGGGTTTTTTTAGCACGCCCGGCTTCTTCAAAAGACAGACCATAACGGTTCTGAATTTCCTGAGTTAGCTGTTTGCCACCAAACACCTGCTCACGGGTATAAATAATTTTGTTGTTCTGCATGACTGATAAAGTCGTCATACTATGTCCAATGTCTAAAATACCGACAGTATTTACCCCCATCGGCAAAGTATCCGAAAACACTTTAAAAGCATTTTCCAGCGCAAAACTTTCTACATCCGCGATCTTGGGTGTCAGTCCGGCAATTTCCAAAACTTCAGAACGTGCTTCAATATTTTCAATGCGGGTTGCCACCAACAGCACATTGACCCGGTTTGGATTGGCAAGACGGTCAGGCAGAACTTCAAAGTCCAGACTGGCTTCATCGAGTGGGAACGGAATATACTGTTCTGCATCCTCACGAATCTGAACTTCACGCTCATCATTCGACATGTCTGCATCCATCTCGATAGTTTTGGTAATCACCATAGAGGTTGGAATGGCAAAAGCGGCATGATTCGACTGGGTGTTGGCCAAATTAATTGCACGCCCAAGGGCATCCGCGACTGCTTCCGGGTTTAAGACGTTTTTTTCAACAACACTGTTTTCCATTAATGGGATCAAAGCATAGCTCTCTACCCAGTAACGGCTACTTTTTACAGAAAGCTCCAAAACCTTAACAGAAGTCGAACTAATATCAACTCCTATTAACCCCTTATTTGGTTTACGATATAACCTGCGCACAATATAATTCCTATTATTTTTTTGTCCCCAATTAAATCTAACTTACCAATCGATCCGATCTATAATTTTATATAGATACAATAACTCATCTAACAATATGTATATCTAAAGGATATACTGATCGGTAATTAGTTCGCCATTAGCTCTTATTAAAACTTACTTGTTATGAAAAAGCTATCTTGTTCAGGCCTTGTCCACCCATTTTTTTTGATCATTATCATTATCCTGATCTCAATTCCGATGGGTTTTTATGGCATGTATCTCTATATTGCCCCATCTTTGCCTGAAATGTCCACGCTTAAAAAGGCGCCTTTATTAAAGCCTTTACAAGTTTTTAGTTCAGATAATGAATTAATTGCTGAGTATGGTGGCAAGCTTTCTGTTCCCGTGAAATATGAACAAATTCCATCCGAGTTTATTCATGCTTTCCTCGCCGCTGAAGATTCCAGCTTTTTCGAGCATAGCGGAATCAGTTTTAAAAGCTTAGGCCGTGCAGTCAGTGAAAGTATCACCGGTTCGGATGTGCAGACCGGTGGTTCCACTATCACCATGCAGGTGGCGAAAAACTATTATCTCAGCCCCGAACGAACACTCAAGCGTAAACTGACTGAAATTTTTCTGGCCCGTAAGATTGAGCAAAGCCTAACCAAAGAAGAAATTCTGACACTCTATGTGAATAAAATCTTCTTGGGTAAGAATGCCTACGGGATCGCAGCAGCAGCCAAAATTTACTATAACAAGAGTTTAGAAGAGCTTTCGATTGCGCAAATGGCCATGATCTCTGGCCTGCCTAAAGCGCCTTCTCGATATAATCCGGTGGCCAATCCCAAACGTGCTCTCGAACGTCGCAACTGGATTTTAGGACGTATGCTGCAACTGGGTTATCTGAACCAGAGTCAGTATCAACAAGCGATTGCTGAACCCATCAATCTGGATATGCCTGACCGCAGTACCCGCAATAAATTCCCGTATGTCGGTGAGATGGTGCGTTCTGAACTGGTACAAAACTTTGGCGAACAGGCGGTAGATTCTGGCTACAAGGTCTATACCACCATCCATAGTGAACGCCAGACCTATGCAGAACAGGCGGTACAAGAGGGTCTGGAAGCTTATGACCGTCGACATGGCTGGCGTGGTGCTGAAGCACATGATCAACCGCTGGAAAATTTCCGTGCCTATGCCAACACCTACCCTGCTCAAGTAACCAAGGTTGGCAATTCCAGTTTTGAAGCGTTGATGCAGGATGGCACCACGGTAACTGTACCGTGGTCCGGTATGTCTTGGGCGCGTCGCTTTCGCAATGTCAACAGTGTAGGTGGTGCGCCTAGCAAAGCTTCCGAGATTGTCAAAGTCAAAGATATTATACGTTTACGACCGAATCAGAATAAAACCTCGTGGTCGCTGGTACAAATTCCAAATGTGCAAGGACAGTTGATTGCCATCAATCCAAATAATGGTGCAATTGAAGCCATTGTGGGCGGATACAACTTTTATCAGTCGAAATTTAACCGTGCAATCCAGGGCTGGCGTCAACCCGGCTCTACGATTAAGCCTTTTGTTTATGCACTGGCTTTAGAACGAGGCATGACACCGCATACCATGGTGAATGATGCACCAATTACCATTGGCAAATGGACACCTCGTAATTCAGATGGCCGTTATCTGGGGATGATCCCGCTACGCCGCGCACTATATCTTTCGCGCAATACCGTTTCAGTGCGTTTATTACAGGCTGTCGGGATTGAACGTACCCGTCAGCTGTTTATGGATTTTGGTTTACAGGACAATCAGATTCCGCGTAACTACACCATCGCACTCGGCACGCCTCAGGTTCTGCCGATTCAGATGGCGACAGGTTATGCGACTTTTGCCAACGGTGGTTACCGGATCCAGCCACATTTCATTACCCGTATTGAAGATGCCTATGGCCATACCATTTTTGAGGCTCAGCCTGAATATGCGTGTATTTCCTGTATCAATACCGAAGAAGAACCTGCTCAACCGGCCGACACCATGACCGCAGATGACGAAGCGATTGCAATCAACAATACAGGTCTAGAACAGAAACAGGCTGCACCCAAAGTCTCTGCTGAAGACAGCAATTATCGTCAGGCACAGCGTATTTTAAAATCCAGCTCTGCCTATGACATGGCCAATATTCTGCGTGATGTGATTCAGCACGGTACCGGCCGTGCGGCCTTAAGAATCGGGCGAAATGATATTGGGGGCAAAACCGGAACCACCAATGACGCCAAAGATGCCTGGTTCGCAGGGTTCAATGGCAAACTGGTTACTATCACCTGGGTCGGCTTTGACCAGCCTAAAACCTTGGGACGCCGTGAATATGGTGGTGTGGCAGCCTTACCGATCTGGACCGACTTTATGGGCAATGCCTTAAAAGGTCAGCCAGAAGCATGGGTGCGTTTAGACCGTAATGCCAAGGCACCAGTGAATCGAAGCAAGGCAGTTCAGGGTGATGAAGCGCAGAATGATCCGTCTTCACCACCAATGGCCACTACGCTTTACCGCCTGGCACCTGTGGTCGTCCCGAAACGGACAGAAACGGATTTCGAAGATCTGCCGGGACAGGAAATCGCTGTGCCAGATACTGCTGAAACAACTGCTCCGCCAGAACAGCCGCTTCAACCAAGCAAAGTGGACGCTTTAGAAAACCTGATTCAAGAAGTGCAATAACCACAACCGACAAACTAGTATAAAAAAGCCCTCAACAATGAGGGCTTTTTTATCGGTGAATTTTTATTTTTTCTGAAACAGATAGATCTGATATTGCGCCAGCAATTTAAACTGATCCTGCTGTTCAAGTGCCAGACGGCGTTCAGGTTTGGCCTTGTAAGCATACGGCGTCATAGCAATCAGGTTTTTTAAATCTGTCTGTGGCAAAGTCATCGGGGCATCAATCACCTGCTCACTGAGCAGATCAAATTCATCTTGCAGTTGCTCAACAAACTTTTGCGGTTCGTGGGGTTTCACTTCTTCAAAAAGTGCCTCACGCATTGCATATAAATGCTGTGGCGCAGGTGTCACCACCATTAAATAACCTTCAGCTTTTAAAACCCGTAAAATTTCCTGTTTTGGGATCGGACTGAACAGGCTGGTACACATATCAATCGACCCATCCAGCACCGGTAAAGTCGCCCCGGTTCCTACGACCCAGGTGATATTTTTATTGAGCTTGGCCGCGACCTGAACGGCATTTTTGGCAATATCCACCCCGACGCATTGCAGCACTTCAGTCTGCATGGCATCAGTATAGTAGCCTTCACCACAACCAATATCTAAAAGATTTTCAATACGCAGCTCTCGCAGCTTCTCCACCACGGCCTGTTGCAAAGGCGCATAATGACCCGCACTCAAAAATGCACGACGTGCCTGGACGGACTCAGGCGTATCCCCAGGGTTTTTACTGTGTTTATGTTGCACCACATGCAGGTTCACATAGCCTTGCTTGGCCACATCATAGCTATGATGATTCTCACATCGCCATGTTCTTTCATTTAAGCTCAACTGCTGGCGACAGACTGGGCACATGAGTAAATTCATCATTCTCTCCAAAACAAAAAAGCCGGCCTGCGCCGACTTTTTTCAATGCATCTCTTAGCGCAATTTTAAGGTCATTAGACCCAAAACCACCAGCATAATCGTAATAATCCAGAAACGAATGACGACTTGAGTTTCACGCCAGCCTTTCTTTTCATAATGATGATGCAGCGGTGCCATCAGGAACACGCGTTTATTGCGCATTCTTAATGAACCAATCTGCAAGAATACTGAAATCGCTTCGACCAAGAATACACCCGCCATAATCGCAAAGACGATTTCCTGGCGAACCATCACGGCAATCGTCCCCAACATCGCACCCAGCGATAAAGCACCGACATCACCCATAAACACTTGCGCAGGATGGGCGTTATACCACAGGAATGCCAGACCGGCACCAATCATCGCCGCACAGATCACCACCAGTTCAGAGGAATATTTCACATAGGGAATATGCAGGTAATTGGCAAAACGCACGTCGCCGGCCAGATAGGCAAATACACCCAGACCTGCCGCAACCAGTACAATTGGCATAATCGCCAGACCATCCAGACCATCGGTGAGGTTTACCGCATTGGATGCACCATTGATCACAAAATAAGTGAAAATAATGAAGCCAATCCCCAGTGGAATAGCCGACAGCGGAATCGTCAAATCTTTAAAGAATGGAATCAAAAGATCCAGCATATTCGCGGTATGTACCGGATTGGTCTGCTGCTGTGCAATCACATACAGGGCAATACCGACTCCCAATGCACCGACCGAAGTCCAGAAGAATTTTTTCTTCGCAGGCAGACCGGCATTGTCTTTATATCGGATTTTAATCCAGTCATCCGCCCAACCCACGGCACCGAAGATGACCATCACCGCCAGTACAATCCAGACATAAGGATTGGAAAGATCCGCCCAAAGCAGGGTCGAAATACCGATTGAAAGCAGGATTAGTACGCCGCCCATGGTCGGTGTACCCATTTTCTTGGCATGGTTTTCAGGGGCATACGAGCTGACCGCCTGACCATATTTGAGTGCCTGAAGCTTGCGAATCATGATAGGACCCAGCACCAGACCAATGGTCAATGCCGTCAGGACACTGAGCAACGCACGTAAAGTTAAATAACGAACCACCTGAAACGTGCTGTCAAAGCCCGCCAAATGTTCAAAGAGCCATAACAGCATTTAGAGTTTCTCCATCAATGCAGCCATCAATGTTTCCATATGGGTATAACGCGACCCTTTAAACAGAAATGACATCGGCTGAGGTTGATGTGTTTCAATCAAATGAATTAAAAATGGCAATGCCTGCTCCTGATTCAGGAAAGCCTGCATTTTCTTGCCATATTGGGTACTACGTGCACCTTCCTGTGCGGCAGGTGCAAATTCACCCACAGCCACCACAAAGTTAATGCCTTTGACCGAGACCAGATCTCGACCCAGCTTATAATGTTCCATCGCAGCCGATGAACCGAGTTCACCGATATCACCGGTCACCATGACCCGAATGCCCTGCTGCTGTGCCAAAACTTCAGCTGCTGCACGCATTGAACCAGGATTGGCATTGTAGGTATCATCAATCAGCAAATACTGTTTGTGTTGAATAAAATTCAAACGGCCTTTGGCACCCACAGCCTGCTCCAGACCGGCCACAATATCATCCAGACCAATCCCGATTGCCAAAGCAAAGGCAGCTGCTGCTGTGGCATTTTCAACATTATGTTCACCGGCAAAGGGCAGCTGAACTGTTTTCGAAGCTTGTGGTGTATTCAAGGTAAAGGTAGAAGATTGCGCATCGAGCACGACATCGCTGGCATACACTTCACCGCCGGCACCAAAACTTAAGCTTTGTTCAGTTTTGACCGCCTGACGAATGGTTTCAGTAAAATCATCTGCGGCAGGAATAATCGAGGTTTCTGTAATATGCGCATAAATTTCAGATTTGGCAGTACAAATGCCATCACGACCGCCGAATTCACCCAAATGCGCAGTCCCGATATTAATAATCCCGGCCACATGCGGCTGTACCATGTTTGAGGTGTACTCAATTTCGCCCTGATGACTGGCACCCAGCTCCATCACTGCATACTGATGTTCGGGACGTAATTCGAGCAACATCACCGGTACGCCGAGGTCATTATTCAGGTTGCCACGCGTGATCAGTGTCGGCGCAAGACGAGACAAGATGCTCCCCAGCATTTCCTTGGTGGTGGTCTTGCCACTGCTGCCGGTCAAGGCAATGACTTTGAGCTGAGGATTCTGCTGACGACGGTATGCGCCCAACCGCCCTAGTGCCAAACGGGTATCGTCTACGACAAGCTGGCAGATATCAATATCGAGCGGTCGACTGACGATCGCAATCTGACAGCCGCTTGCTGCTACTTGTGCCACAAAATCATGGGCATCAAAGCGCTCACCTTGCAGCGCAAGGAAAGCATCCCCTTGTTCAGCATCACGCGAATCGGTCAGAATACGTTTGATGGCGTCTGCCGGTTTTTTATTATTGAGCCAATCGCCTTGAGTCGCTTGTTCAAGCTGTTCTGCTGTCCAAGGTGCAAGTGGCACAGTACTGGTTGTTGAGGTATGCATATCTGAATCCTAATACGCTGGATAAGCTGAATCTGCGCTGTGATGCTGGGCATCAATCGCGGCTTGCACTTCGACCACATCATCAAACCAGTGACGTACACCATCAATTTCCTGATAATTTTCGTGACCTTTGCCTGCAATCACCACGATGTCCCCTGCCTGCGCGTGTTTAACGGCAAACTTGATCGCTTCACGACGGTCATGAATTTCATGGTAGCTTTTGCCTAAAAAGTCGATGCCATTTTTCATATCGGCAAAAATTTGTGCAGGATCTTCGGTTCGCGGATTATCGGAAGTCAAGACCGCAATATCCGAACCTTCTAATGCTGCTTGCGTCATCAGTGGACGCTTGCCGCGGTCACGATCGCCGCCACAGCCAAAGACGGCCCAGAGATTTTGCGCAACATGACGTTTTAAAGTGATGAGAGCCTGAGTCAAGGCATCAGGTGTATGCGCATAATCCACTACAAATAGGCGCTCGCCATCACGCAGCACCTGCATCCGGCCTGGTGCACCTTTGAGCTGTGGCACAGTCACAATCAAGCTGTTTAAATCAAATCCGGCCTGCTCTGCCATGATCAGACTGGCAACCAAATTTTCAATATTGAAATGTCCAAGCAGCGGACTGTTAACAACATATTCAGCAGAAGCAGTTTTCAGCTTAAAGGCTGCACCTGAAATGCTGTATTGAATATCCTGAACCTGATAATCCGCAGCTTGACGGGTTGAATAGGTCAAAATTTCTGGCTGTGAGGGATTGTTGCGCGCTGCATCAATCATGATATGAGCATGCGCATCATCCAGGTTGATGACAGCCACTTTTAAACTTTCAAATTTAAATAAAGCAGATTTGGCTTCTGCATAAGCTTGCAGCGTCCCGTGATAATCCAGATGATCGCGACTTAAATTACTATAGCCCGCAATCTCGATATCACAGCCATTCAAGCGACCTTGCTCCAGACCATGCGAACTGGCTTCAATCGAGGCAAATTTAGCACCGGCTTGAGCATAAACATGCAAAGCATTTTGCAATTGCAAAGCATCGAGCGTGGTATGCGACGAGGCTTCCAGATTTGGCAAAATCCCGTTACCTGTAGTCCCCATCACTGCACAAGCTTTGCTTTGCAACATGAACAGTTCCGCAACCAAACGTGAAATCGTGGTTTTACCATTGGTGCCGGTCACTGCAAGAATACCTGCAGCCTGAACAGGTTGGCTGGCTTGTAAGTATTGTTTTTGCCACTGTCCCATCAAATGTCGGACATCAGCAACCACCAGATTGGGTGAGATATCCAATTCGATTTCAGAAATCACCGCTAAGGCACCCTGCTCTAAAGCTTTTTGTGCAAATACTGCCGTTTTTTCTGGTTGTGACAGACTGGTCAGGGCAATAAAAATTTGCCCTGCCTTAACTTTACGGCTATCCAGTTCGAAACCCTGAAAGGCTTGGGTCATCCATTCAGCAGTATCCTGAACGGCGTAGAGATCTTTAAATGTAATAGACATTGATCACCTATTTACTGGACTTTGGGAGATTCTAAAGGTTTGTCCAGAGGGACATTTAGCAGACGCAAGGATTCCTGCATCACGCGTGCAAATACCGGTGCCGATACCGTACCGCCGTAATAGGTGCCTTGCGGATTTTCGACCACCACCACCATGGCAATACGCGGATCACTCACGGGCGCTACGCCAGCAAACAAAGCCCGATATTCATTGGTAGAATAGCCTTTACGATCGGCACGCAGTTTATGCGCAGTACCGGTTTTCCCTGCCACACGATAACCCGGAATTGTCGCGCGCGTAGCGGTACCGCCAGGCAGAGTTGCTACTTCCAGCATAAGCAAGACCTGATCTGCAATATTGGCATCAATCATTTGCTCACCCTGCGGCTGTTCTTCCAGCTTGTACAGGCTCAGCGGCATTCTCACCCCCTTATTGGCCAGCATGGCATAAGCATCCGCCATTTGCAGCACAGTAGCATTCAGACCATAACCATAGGACATGGTTGCCACTTCTGACACATTCCATTTACTTGGTGGCAAGATCAGACCGGCACTTTCACCCGGGAATCTTACTGCTGAGCGTGAGCCAAAACCCAAGCGTTTATAGAAAGTAGGTAGAGTTTCATACGGCAAAGACAAGGCCAGTTTGGCGACACCCACGTTCGAAGATTTCTGGATAATACCGCCCAGTGTTAACTGACCATAGTTATGCGTATCACGAATGGTGTGATTGCCAATTCGCATACTGCCCGGTGTGGTGTTGACCACAGAATTGGCCGTATATTTACCACTTTCCAGAGCCATTGCCACGGTGAAGGGCTTCATGGTCGAACCCGGCTCGAAGGAATCCACCGCACCACGGTTACGCATGGCATCCTTGTTCAGCAGACCATTTTTATCATTCGGGTTATATGATGGCCAAGATGACAAGGCCAGAATTTCTCCGGTTTTTACATCGACCGCAATCGCAGTCGCAGAACGGGCATTATTGGCCACACCTGCCGCAGTCAGTTCACGGTACATAATATATTGCAGACGCGAGTCGATACTCAGGGTGATATTCTCGCCCGGCTCGACTTCTTTAATCACCTCCGGCTCTTTAACCCGGTTGCCTTTTTTATCCCGGATAATCTGCTGCTCACCATCTTCACCTGCCAGACGGGTATTGAGCTGCATTTCCAGACCTTCAATCCCGGTGCCTTCACTATTGGTCAGACCAATAATCTGTGAATTGGGCTGTGGCTGTGGATAATAACGTTTGTAGTTTTTCTCGGTATACACGCCTTGAAAATTACGCTTCATGATCAGTTCAGCCTGTTGTGGCGGAACTTCTTTTTTCAGGATCAGATAACGAGAACGCGGGCGTTCTTGCATTTTTTTGCGTAGTTCTGCCCGATCCATACCGACTGCATCGGCCAGTTCATCCAGATTCAGGTTTTTATCCGGCAACTGGCGTTTCAGCTTGCGGCTATCTGGCTCTTTTTCTAGTGCCAGTATGGTCTCGTCATAGATTTTTTTATTGTCAAAATAGTCACGTGGATCAATCACGATTTTCATGATCGGCGTACTGATCGCTAGCGGCACCCCATTACGGTCATAAATTACGCCACGCATGGCCTTGATGGTATTGGTTCTTAAAATATTGGCATTGGCTTTATTTTGCAAAAAATCCTTATTGATAATCTGCACATAGAAGGCACGGCAAATCAGTGTAATAAAACACAGCAACACCACCGCCCACATGATATAGAAACGATTGATATACACATTTGAGGCGTTTTTGTCGGTAACTGATTGTTTTTTACGTACCGCTTGCTTCTTTCTTTTGTCTATCATGTCCGAGCGCTAGCCTTATTTTTTCTCATCTGAAGTTTGTGGTAAAGAAATGACGACACTTTGTGAAACCGGGGGAGAATACATGCGCAGCTGGGTGACAGCACGTGTGCCAATCTGCGCAGTTGCACCAAAAGTTTGCTGTTCAATTAACAAGCGCCCCCAATCTGCATTCAGGTCATCACGCTCACGCAGATAAGTGCTCAGTTTTCTAGTGTCCTGACGATATTCAAACACCTGAAATACCACAAAGACTGCACTGATGAAGACCATCAGTATCAAGACGAGATAGATGCAGGCTTGTTTAAGCCACAACTTTTCTGTTTTTTTATCAACCACTTCAGTTTTCATGATGTGCCTATTAAGCTAAACGTTCTGCGACCCGGAGCCATGCACTACGTGAACGAGGATTGGCTTTGACTTCTTCGTCACTGGCTTTTACTCGGGATACCTTCTTTAAACGTCGTGTATCTTTTTGCTGCCCCGGCATTCCCCAGCCAAAATCTTCGTCTAATGTAGATTCTTTTTGAATAAACTGTTTGATCAAACGGTCTTCCAGAGAGTGAAAGCTAATTACGGCCAAACGTGCCTCAGGTTTTAAAACCTCAACTGCTTGAGGCAAGAAGACTTCAATATCTTCTAATTCTTTATTAATAGCAATACGAATCGCCTGGAAAGTACGCGTCGCAGCATGCTTATTTTTTTCCCATTTTGGATGCGCGACTTTCACAATTTCCGCAAGTTGAGCCGTGGTCTCAATCTGCCCTGCCGCCTTGATGGCTTTGGCAATCCGGCGACTATAACGCTCTTCACCGTATTTAAAAATGATATTGGCCAGTGCTTCTTCTTCAATTTCAAGCAGCCATTCTGCTGCAGTTGGACCTTGAGAATTGTCCATGCGCATGTCCAGCGGGCCATCTTTCATGAAACTGAAACCACGTTCGGCCTGATCCAGCTGCGGCGAAGACACGCCTAAATCTGCCATCACCCCATCCACGGTCTCAATCCCAAGCTCAGCCAGTGCGTCTTTCAGATCGGCAAAGCTGGCATGAATAATTTTAAAACGTGGATCTTCCTGTTCTAAGATTGCTGCCGTCTCTAGGGCCTGAGGATCTTTATCAAAGCCATACACACGTGCATGTTCATCTAATTTTGATAACAATAAACGGGTATGTCCGCCACGACCAAAAGTACCGTCCACATAAATTCCCGTATTGCGACCCGCCAACAAGGCATCAATCGTTTCGTGAAGTAATACAGAAATATGTGACATAAAAACTCAATCAATAGGGCGAAAAATTTAACTGCACATTATCACTCTGTTTTAGCAAAGCTCCAAACGACTTTTTGTAGATAAATATTACTTTCCATAGAGAAAACCGTTTTTATTTGAGTGTCGTCAATAAAAAAGCCTCCGCAAGGGAGGCCTGTTTATCTGTAATTCGTCTTCAAATCAGCAGATTAACGTTTTGAGTTATAGATCTGATCAAAAATCGCGCCATTCACAAAATGGGTTTTCTGTGCATTGGCCCAGCCACCAAACACTTCATCAATGGTAAAGGTTTTGATTTTCGGGAATTGTGCTGAATATTTGGCTAATACTTTCTCATTGCGCGGACGGTAGAAATGTTTGGCTGCCATTTCCTGACCCAATGGGGAGTACAGGTAGTTGATATAACCTGTTGCCAACCATTTATTGCCATTTTTATCCACGGTACGATCGACAATGGCCACCGATGGCTCGGTCAAAATCGTAATTGACGGATAAATAATATCAAACTTGTCTTTACCCAAAGTCTTTTGGGTAACCAGTGCTTCATTTTCCCAAGTCAGCAATACATCACCAATGCCACGCTCAGCAAACGTGGTCATCGAAGCACGTGCTGCTGAGTCCATCACTTTGACATTTTTATAGAGTTTACCGACAAAGTCCTGTGCTTTGGCTTTATTACCCCCCGGCTGTTTCTCGGCATAGCCCCAGGCAGACAGGTATACCCAACGTGGCAAACCACCGGTTTTCGGGTTGGGGGTAATAATTTCTACGCCTGGCTTGGTCAGATCACTCCAGTCCTTGATGCCCTTCGGATTGCCCTTGCGCACCATAAACACGATGGTTGAGGTATAAGGTGCAGAATTATGCGGAAACTCTTTTTGCCAGCCGGGTTGAATCTGACCAGATTTCACGATTTCTTCGATGTCATTGGCCAGCGCCAAAGTCACCACATCGCCTTTTAGGCCATCGACCACCGAACGTGCCTGCTTGCCCGAACCACCATGTGACTGTTTAAAGTTCACATCCAGACCGGTCCGGTTTTTCCAGTAAGCACCAAATGATTTATTGAATTCATCATAGAATTCACGGGTTGCATCATAAGACACGTTTAGAAATTGACGATCAGCCGCCTGTGAGGCAGTCGCTGTCAAGCCTAGACCTGTAGCCAATAAGGCAACGCTAAATAACGATTTTAATTGATTTTTCATGAGCGCACGGGAGTTTATCTTGTATAGATATAACTATATGAAATAAAATCATTTATCGCAATTCAACCTACAACATCACAACACGATATAATCAAAGGTTTTTTATTCTTAATCATCTGTTTTTAAAAACAAAATATAGCCAGTCATTTCACTTATTTCGAATATATAGAATTTTATGCATTAAATATAAAAAAAACGGATAACGCTTTATCTATTTTCTTCATTCAATTTAGATTCAAGCTTGTTATCGCTTTTCATTATAAATCTGGTCATAAATCGCCCCATTCACAAAATGGGTTTTTTGCGCTTTTTCCCAGCCACCAAAGACTTTATCAATGGTAAAGGTTTGAATTTTCGGAAATTGGGCGGAATATTTGGCAGCCACTTTAGCATCGCGTGGACGGAAGAAATATTTCGCAGCCAACTCCTGCCCTTTCAGGGAATACAGATAATTCAAATAGCCTTTCGCCAGATTGGCATTGCCATTTTTATTCACATTTTTATCAACGATCGCCACCGATGGCTCGGCCAGAATTGAAATAGAGGGTTGACATACTCCCACCACTTTCACGATGTTCAAGTGGGGGATTCTAAAAGCAAAAGCTCTTAGGTGACTTCCTCACGGATTTCACTTGCTTTCTGCTTCGCAAGGCGACCTTTACCGCATCCACCCT
>NZ_VPAQ01000022.1:0-49054 GCF_013419135.1 Acinetobacter sp. YH12100
AGCGTGTTGTAACACTGATACCATTTTTAAGAATAATGGACGAGGAACGCCAACAAGTCGTTTAAATTCCCCATCATTAAATCTAGTTAAATTTTCATATTTCATGGGACTAGTATAAACAATTTTTTACTTTCGCAAGAGGTCTAATGATCACGACCTGCCACAAAGACATTTTTTTGAAAGCAACTTGTGCTTTTTCCATTGATGTCACCTGAACATTATTTATTTTCGTTATTTGTTCAATTGCAATGACTATGCCATATAATAAAAATATAAATAAATTGAGTGAGGACAGAAAATGCCAAAGTACAATTTAGAAGCTCGAATTGCAGCCATTCAGATGTATAAAAAGACCGATTACAAGGTGGCTGTCTGTAAAGAATTTGGCATCTCTCGGGTGACTCTGGATGCATGGATCCGCCTTGAAGAAGAAACTGGCGACTTGGTCCAGAAACCTGTAAAAAATCGCGGCGCACCGGGCCATATTAAAGATTGGAATGAATTTCAAGTGTTTGTAAGATCTTTAAAATTTCAAAATATTAGTGATTTGGTTCCAATATTTGAACAGCGCTTTGGTTATGCAGTTTCTTATGCGGTTCTGGTGCGTGCTATTCATGTTTTAGGCATGCGTCGCCGTCGTGGTCGCTTTTATTCTTAAATTAAAAATGAGCCCGACAATAAAATAATTCGACCTGTTAAATTTAAAAAAATAAATGTACATTAATGTAAGTTTTATTTATTAAAAACGTAAACTATATTTATTAAAAAAGTAAATTTATAAAACAAAAAAGTAAAGTCTAAATATTAAAAATGTAAATTTATAAAATTAAAAATATTTAGCAATGTTCGTCATTATGTTCAATGATGATAAGAATTGCTCCCTAAAATGGAGCAAGCTTGAATAAAAGTGGTGCGAGTTGGTAATTTTTTCAGCCTATGCAGACAGATGGAATCCGTTCTATTGCATGAGGCATAAAAAAGCAGCACTTTGGCTGCTTTTTCTACAATAAAATTTAGGATTTATACATCGGTCGATTGTCATTCAAGCGCATGATGCCACGAATCGCCCGATACACAATCCAGATCCAGGCCAGAAACACCACTAACAAACAGAAAGCGGATGCGCCAAATGCCACGCCTGCAAACAGGTTCGGATCTTCGCCAGTAAAGAACAGAAACAAAAATGGAATAAAGGCAATGATATTCCAGACCAGATACCACCAGAAACTGCGGATCTGCCAGGTGAAGTGGCTTTCAAAAATTGAACCACGCACATCGCGACGTTTGACATAGTTAATGATCAACGCCACGACAGCCAAGAGGCCAGCACTAAAAATGGCCACAATATATAAAATGTACAGTGCAAAAGTCAGTGTGCGATTTGGGTCTTTATCAATGGAATAGTTCACGTCCCCTCCTGATCTTTCCCCTAAATATTTAAACTGTTAAATGGGGAAATTAGCCATATAATCAAAATGATGTTAAAGGCTATAGTACAAAAATATATCTGCCGGAACGGTTGTTTTTGTGTTTTATGTCGCAGTTTTTGCTGGGCTAACCAGGCTGCTGGCCAACCACCTAAAAAAGCCACCAGATGCAGGGTATTTTCCGGAATACGTTGCTTACCCGATTGCGCCGCTTCCTTGTCCTGCGCATACAACCAGTAACTCAATGCATTCATCAAACTGATCAGCAACAAGACCAGTCCGCTGAGCAGACCGCCCAAAGTCAATGCGGTCAGCAACAGAATATAAACCACACAGGCAATCTGCATCGGTTGTAATTTCTGTGACTGCTGTTGCTTGGAGGGTTTGAATTTAGCCTGAGACGTTTTGGTTCGCGATGCTTTCAGATACATGACCTGCTGTGCTTTGTATCGTCCGCGCTCATCTAAAATGACCGTGTAATCTAAGGCACAGCCGACAATCGGACGCGGACCTTGCTTGGCAAAGTCCTTGATATGCAGAAATACGCGATCTTTGGCCGAATCATTGGGCTGAATAAAGCCATAACCCTTGTCATCAAACCACTCCACTAAACGCCCCTGATCGCGCATATCCCCTGTCCTTTTGTCTTTATAAATTTTAAATATTTAAGCTGTAACGAATTTTAATCGCTCAATCAACATATTACGCATCTCGACTGGATTTTTTTGCAAAATATCTTCGCCAGTACGACCCAAGGCCGCGTTACGCTGTGCCACCTGTAACCGCATCATCCAGAAACGTCCTGCGGCCATGGCCAAGTACAACTCTAAACATGATTTTTCATCTGCTGTTAAGGGGCGGACGCTTTCATAGGCATTTAAAAAGACAATGGCTTTTTCTTCGTTTAAAGTGACATCCGGATAGTTGGTGCAAAAGTCATTTAAAGTAATCGCGATATCAAATAAAAATTCATCTTTGTTTAGTTCATAAAAATCCAGAATACCGTTGAGTTGATCACCCTCAAATAAGGTATTGTCCCGGAACAGATCGGAATGAATAAAGCCACGTGGACGATCTGGATAGACTGCTGTTAAAGCGTCATACAGGCCTAAAAGCTTGCCGAGCAATACTTTATCGGCCGGACTTAAACTTGGTTTGATTTCTTGGGACACGGTCAGCCAATACGCATGATCACGCACGAAATTACGTTCTAATTTGAAGTCCTGCAATGCCACATGCATTTTTGCCTGCGCCACTGCAATTGCTTCAACTTGTGCCACGGTCGATGGCATGGGATGCTCACCCAACAGGCGCGGTGCAATCTGTGCCGGTTTATCTTTAATACTATGAATAGCCTTGCCTGAATGCGATAAAGGCACCGGAACGGCCAAGCCTGCTTTGCCCAAATGTTGTAATACAGGCACAAGTTCCCCTGCCGCCTGTTCATCCATATCCTCAAACACGGTCAGCACATAGTGTGCGTCTTCGCAGACCAAAAAATAGTTGGTATTTTGAATACCGCCTTGAATCGGAATCAGATCAACCGCCTTTAAACCGTAGGGCGCTGCAAAATCCTGAACTTCCTTTAAAGTCAAAGTGGTATAAACCGACATAGAAAACCTGCGAAAAAACTTACATAATTTTGCTAGAATACCGTTTCCATCTGCCAAGGTGTAGCGCTTGCGTGGGTGAGTTTCATAATCGGCTGTAATAATTGGAAAAATTTATGCTAGCTAAACGTATTATTCCTTGCCTCGACGTTGATAATGGTCGTGTGGTCAAGGGTGTTCAATTCCTTGATATTCGTGATGCAGGTGACCCAGTTGAGGTCGCACGTCGTTATAACGAACAAGGTGCCGATGAAATTACTTTCCTTGATATTACCGCTACACATCATGGACGCGACACCACTTACCGTACTGTAGAACGTATGGCTGAATCGGTTTTCGTCCCCCTGACGGTCGGTGGCGGTGTGCGTAAAGTCGAAGATATCCGTTTGCTGCTCAATGCTGGTGCAGATAAAGTCAGCATCAACTCGGCAGCAGTATTTAATCCGGAATTTGTCCAGGAAGCATCACAACGTTTTGGCGCACAATGTATCGTGGTCGCCATTGATGCCAAAAAAACCGGCGAAGATAAATGGGAAATTTTCACCCACGGCGGCCGCAAACCGACCGGCATTGACGCCTTGGAATGGGCAGAACAAATGGCCAATTACGGCGCAGGTGAACTCCTGATTACCTCAATGGATGCTGACGGCACCAAAGCCGGTTATGACATCGCCCTGATGCGTGCCATCAATGACCGCGTCACTGTACCGACTATTGCCTCTGGCGGTGTAGGAAATTTACAACATCTGGCAGACGGGATTATTCATGGCGGTGCTGATGCGGTACTGGCAGCGTCAATTTTCCATTTTGGTCAACATACCATTCCTGAAGCCAAAGCCTATATGGCAGCGCAAGGCATTGAAATGCGCCTTTAATTCAAAAACGAATTCCTATTTAAAAAAAGAGCATCACAACGATGCTCTTTTTTATTTCTACAGGATAAGCCTAGGCAATAAATCATTTGGAAAATACTCTCATCATCTGTGGCACATTCGGGTTTGCTCTAATGATGACTGCTTTAAAAAAGTATATCCATCGTTCTGTGGATTAAAGCAGAACAGCAAACACGACAAGAAAGAGTTAATAGAAAAGGGCTGGTATGTTCAAAATGATGTTTAGGGATTGTTATTGATCAATAGCCGCCGGACAGGACCAAGCTTTCCAGTGCTGAGCAGCTTAAATGTAAAGGACGTTATTTTCTTTCAATATTCACCCCAGTATGAGGATGAACAAGATCGCCCTATTTTGACCGATATTCAAAAGTAAAAATTAAATAAAAAAAAGGAGTCTTTCGACTCCCTATAAAACCAAGAAAAGACTACAGCACTTGGTATTGAAAATAACTTATTACACCACACACCCCAGTATGAGGCTTCACTCACCGACAGCAGTGAATATAGGGCAAATAAACAGCAGAATATTGACAATACAAGTGTATTTTATTGACAAATCACGACAACAAGCGGTTTTCAGCCATTTACTGGCATATTTAAATGATGAGTCGCAGTGTTTTGCGCTATTTTAGCCGGATTATGTACCCATTTGGCCGGAAAATAACGGTCTGCCCAATAGTTCAGTTTTTTCGAGATCGGTGCAGGCAATACCATACCTAAAGGGTTCTGCTCCTGTAAATCTGCGGAGGAAATCACCCGGGTACCCAGCAGATAGTCGAACCAGGGTTTGGTCACACACCAGTTGGCATCCTGATTACTATTCATGTGATGATCATAATGCCAAGGCAGCTTTTTTTTGGCCCATTCTGGCTCCAGATGGGCACGACGATGCCGATAATAATAATTGCCTGCACTATATAATACGGCCAGCGTCATCCCTTTGGAAAAAGGATAAAACGTCAATCCAAAGACTGTAGCAACCACGGCAAGAGAAGCAATTTCATTGCGGGTACGCCAGTTGTTCAGTCCTTCTACATAACCGAAATCGGAAAATTCCGTTTTACGCACAATGCGGTGATGTTCCCAATGCGAACACATGCTTTCTGGAACCGGACTATAGCGGCTCTGTCCTTGGCGGTGAATTCCATGTAACACATATTTATGCGCAAACCATTCAAATCCATTGGCAACGACGAGTCCTGCCAGAAAACCTTTCCACATGATCTTTTACCTCTTGGTCTATTTTTCAATATAGGCTAAGTAAAAGACTAGATATTGACCAAAATATTCAATATGATTGACAAAATACGACAAAATAAAAGAATTAAAAATGCTGGTTCTAAAAAACTACGTAGGCTCGATATACGGTGGTTTAGGACATTTACTTTTGGACTATTATCAGCTGAAACAGCTCGAAGTCCCTGAGAAATTATTGGCCATTCAAAATCTGGAACGCTTTGATTTTACTCTGTGGCGTGATCTGCTGACGACACTTGATCAACAGCTGCAGCGCCCGGCTTTGGGCCTGGAAATTGCGCAACTGGTCGAGACTAAACATCTCGGGATTATCGGTTATCTGGCACTTTCCAGTGACACGCTGGGTGAAGCCTTCATGCGCTATCATGACTACCATCGCCTGATCTATGATGGTAGCCCGCTACAAATCCAGGGGCAAGGAGATCATCTTTCGATTGCCTGGGGTGAGGTTCCTTTTAAGATGAGTACGCAACTGACCGATGAAATCGCGATTGCACTCATGATCGAATTTATTAAATCGAATATTCTGGATAATAATCATCTGCATCTGCATGAAGTGCATTTTCAGCATCCAACACCCAAAAATATAGCATTGTATGAACAGTATTTCCGCTGCAAGGTTCGTTTCGGTCAAGCCAAGACTCAAGTCCTGATGCCGGTCAGCGAGCTGTCTACGCCTTTAAAACAGGGTGATCAGACCCTACAAAAGCTTCTGAAACAACAAGCTGAAGCTTTACTGGAAAAATTCCCCAATTCCACCCAAGTTGACCAGCAGTTACAGCAGGCGATTCTGGTGGGCCTGCAAAAAAACCAGTTCCAGATTGAACATATTGCCCAGCAAATAAAATTCTCTGTCCGTCAGTTACAACGACATTTGCAAAAGCAGGGTAAAACCTATCAGCAATACATGCAGGAAATCCGCTCTATGATGGCAATGCAATATCTGAAAGATCCGCATTTAAGCTTACAGGAAATTTCCATGCTGCTTGGTTACTCCGAGCAGAGTGCATTTCAGCGGGCATTTAAGCAATGGACCCAGCTGACGCCACAACAATGGCGCTTAGAATCTTTGGCTCAGACAGCTTGAGACGCTGCAATGCTGAGACTAAAAACAGTAAAAAGCCCAATAGGAATATTGGGCTTTGTGTCTGGTTCCAGATGGAACATTCTCCAACAAATGAAAAAATCTTATAAAAATGGATTTTCAATTTCGTCCAGATCATCCCGCTGCAGCTTTTCTGGCAGATCTACAGTATTTTCCAGTTGCTGCACCACATCATTTACAAAAGCCTGCAAAACCTTGGCAGCCTTAAGACCTTCCTGATCCTTGGTGATCTGCAAGTTTCCATACAGGCTGACACAATCCAGATCATTTTCCAAGGTCAGATCATGAATGGCATGGGATTCACTGCCATTTTCAAATGCTTTAAACATATCCTCTCCACCTGTCTTTGTTATTTTCAATAATGGGCGAGATCGATGCTACTCGAATCCCACTTTTTTCAGCAAGTTTATTTCAATAACTGCAAAATATATTGCAATAGCGCATCTATCAGCTGTTTTACAATCGTATTTTGGGTGTCGTTATCGATTGCACCACCAGTCGCTGAGGACGTCGAGGTATTTGAACCTGAAGATTTAAACTCACGTTGCAGTGCCTGCAAGTTTTCTTTAGAGACGTCTTCCGCACACTGGCTTTCTGCATCCCAGTTAGAATATTCGATTTTCTGATTGGCTTTAACCGCCTTGGCCGTCAATGGCAAACGATAGGTATTGCGCTTCTGCTCTTCGGTCAATTGTGGGAACAGGTTAATTCCGAGCTGTTCCTCCAGATAACAGACACTAACAATACGCACTTTGAGCGAATTATCATTCGGCGCATAATAAGCACCAATCGCACCGGTTTTCGGCAGGTAAACTGCCTTATACACCGCCGTCGGTACAATCACGCCATTACCAATGGTTTTTAGTTTTTTCGCCGCAAATACCGGCCCGGTAACAACATAAGCATCCTGCTTCTGTTTGGTTACAATGGCACGGGTCGCTTCTTCCAGTTCACGCCAGACCTGTTGATTGTTTTTCGGTGCTTGCGGCACCATATTGGCCAGTGAGAAACTGTCCGACTGTGCAGCCTTATTGGGCATATCCGCATTTGGCGCCATATGCCCGCGATCATAACCGGAACCACGATAATCCGCCAACGTCGCCCGATGCGCAGGTTTGAGCTGGGTCTCTTCATGAAAATTATCTTGACGCGGAATTTTCTGGCTTAAGCGTGCCGGTGTGAGTGCTTCAGCCACCCAAAGTGGGGTTTTCGAAACACCGGAATAACCAACGTTAAAGCCATTAAAGCACAGTGAATAACTGTCTTTTTTCAGGCTGTCTTTCATCAGATACGGCGGAACATCACGATAAAACTGTGTCAGACAGGCGGAATCGGATGAAGATGGCAGAGACACCCATTGACTGATTTTTTCCTGACCAAAGGCGATGGCAAAACTACTCGAAGCCACCACACCCAGAATGACTTTAGTACTATTTTTACTTAAAAACTGAAAAAGAGAGTTCTTGGATTTACGCTGCTTCTTGGCCATTATTACACGTACTTTTTAGATCAATACCGATTTTTCCCGAGCTTAACAAGCTGTGTATATGAAGTATATCTTGACCCTGCCATTCGCTTAACAAATAAACAATAATGGCTTAAAAGCCACGAAAGCTGTAACAAACTGTCTATTTTTTATTTCATTTTAAATGAGGTTTCGCAGTCTTTGAGTAGCTTTGATTGGAGCTGCCGGATGAGTATGTAAAGCTAAGCGCCTATCCCAATTCGTACAATTATTAGCAGTGGTGTCAATCATGAATTCCAAACTCTCTAAAATATTAGGTTTAGGATTATTCACAAGTGTAATCAGCGCAGGCGCATTTGCCGAGCCACCGGTTCAACCGGGTGAAACACTTGAAAGCTTGTCTAAAGCTAAAATTAGTACCACGGTAAATGGTCAGGAAGGCTCTCTAGAAACTCTAGTCAACTCTGGTCAAATCCGCCTTGTCGATCCGCGTACAGCTGCGCCACAGCAACCAATGCCAAATACGCAGCCAGCGATGCCAAATGATCCAGCGATGATGCAGGCGCCCGGTAATTCAGACATGGTTTCTCCACAACCTCCTGTGGCAGAACCGGGTATGAATCAATCAGACATGCCGGCCAATCTGGCTGAACCGGCCAACAGTACTGAAGTCGAGACAACTACATCTATGGCTGCACCAGAACAACAGCCTGTGCTTGAAGAGCAACAGCAAGCCGCTGTAGTTGAAGCCAATATGAATGCACAAACTGAAATTGCAGCTCAAGCCGATGCAGAACCAGTGCTGATGGAACAGTCTTTGAATGCTGCACCTGAAGTGCCGGCTGCCGTAGAACTTGAGCAATAATCCAAAGCTCACTTATTTAGTGTGTCTCCCATAAAAAAACCAGAGTGTGCCTCTGGTTTTTTTATGCTTTTTAATTTTATTTACATCTGAATCTGGGTGCCCAGCTCGACCACACGGTTGGGTGGAATCTGATAGAAATCACTGACCGGACTGGTATTGCGCTGCATGGAAATAAACAGCTTTTCCCGCCACGGTGCCATACCCTCACCCACAGTATGCATAATCCGTTCACGTGAAATAAAGAAACTGATCTGCATCAGATCATATTCAAAATCCCATTTTCGATAAGCCTGTTGTAAAGCTAGCGGAATATTGGGCTGATCCTTAAAACCATAATAGATAAATACCCGATAAAAATGCTCACTCAATTGTTCCAGTTCAACCCGATCTTGCTTAGCTACAAAGGGAACATCACGGGTAATGACCGTGAGCATAATATTACGTTCATGCAAGACTTTGTTGTGCTTGATATTATGCAGCATGGCATGCGGGACAATATTCGGTGTACCCGTCAGGAAAATGGCCTCACCTGGCACATATTTGGTACCTTCCCCCATTGAGATACTTTTAATAAACAGATCAATCGGCAAAGCATCCTGTTCCAGACGCTTCAAAACCAAAGCGCGTCCATCTTTCCAGGTCATCAAAATGGTAAACAGCACGGCACCAATCAGAATCGGCACCCAGCCACCCGAGGTGATTTTTAAAGAAGTTGAGGCTACAAAGACCAAATCCAGAGCCAAAAATGGCACAGCAAACAATGCCACTTTCCAGACCGGCCAACGCCATAAACCATAAGCCAGAATCGAGATCAGAATAGTACCGCAGAGCATGGTCATGGTCACTGCGACCCCATAAGCACTGGCCAGATTGGCACTATTTTCAAACAGTAAAATCAGGATCAAGACCGAAATAAACAGCAGCCAGTTAATAAAGGGCAGATAAATCTGGCCACGTTCGACTGCCGAGGTATGCTTGACCGATAGACGCGGCAAATAACGCAGTTGAATGGCCTGATTGACCATCGAAAATACCCCGGTAATCACCGCCTGCGAGGCAATGACCGCTGCAGCCGTGGCCAGTCCAATCATCGGGAATAAAGCCCATTCTGGCAGCAGCATATAGAAAGGATTGGCCAGCGCTTCTGGACTGCGCAACAACAATGCGCCCTGTCCGGCATAATTCAGCAATAAACAGGGCAAGACAATAATAAACCAGGCCAGACGAATTGGCAGACGACCGAAATGCCCCATATCGGCATAAATTGCTTCCCCCCCGGTCATGGTCAGAATCACCGCGCCCATGGTCAGGAAAGCCACGTAGGGCTGATCAACCACAAAGTGATATGCCCAGTACGGATTCACCATCCAGAGGACAGACGGGGTCTGGATAATGCTCCACAAACCAAAACCGCCAATGGACAGGAACCAGAGCATGGTTAAAGGCCCGAAAAATTTCCCCATGGTGGCTGTACCGTGGCGCTGCACCATAAACAGCCCCGCCAGAATTCCAATCGATAGCGGTACCAGCCATTGATTGAAAATAGGTGTCGCAATACTCAAGCCTTCAATGGCAGACAGCACAGAAATTGCCGGAGTAATAATACCGTCACCAAAGAATAGCGATGCACCAATAAAACCCAAGGCAATCAGGAAAATTTTCTTTTGATCAGCAATTCGTGTGGTACGCAGATTTAATGCCAATAATGACATGATTCCGCCTTCGCCGTTGTTATCGGCACGCATGATGACCGTGACATATTTAAAGCTGATGGTGAGCATCATGCACCAGAAAATCAGCGACAGGATACCGAGTACAGAGGCCTCGCTAATGGCGAGATGTGCGGTGAGGAAGCATTGGCGCAGTGCATAGAGTGGACTGGTGCCAATATCTCCGAAAACGACCCCAAGCGCAGCCAGTGTAATCACCGGGAGAGCTGCTTTTTGTGCAGTGCTTTGCATATATTGTCTTCGTTTTTAACAAGCATTTTTGCGAATCATAGCACCACATTAAAAGTTTTTCTGCAAATCAATTGTTTCAGCTTGGCACAGCTGGTTTTTTTCGCTATTATCCTCGGCCTATGGTGAGGTGTCCGAGTGGCTGAAGGAGCACGCCTGGAAAGTGTGTAAACGTTTATAGCGTTTCGAGGGTTCGAATCCCTCTCTCACCGCCAGAATTTAAAAACCCGAATCACATGATTCGGGTTTTTTTATTGCCTGAAATTCAAATTCGCATCTGCTTAGAATCATTAAACAATCCATCACCACCATGATTAAAGTTACTATGACCTAAGGAATATGGCTGTTCTAAGACGATTATTCCACCATATTTAAATTTTTCTTAAGCTTCCGTGCTTTTCTAGGTTCAATTTAAAAACTGGCATAAAAATAGCTTAACTCTATTGTCATCAAAGCTATGTTATGGTGCCTACAGAGGTGCTGAGAGGAGAATAAAAACCATAAAATAGAAAGAAATACAGGATTGATCGAGCCATTTAAACTTAAAGCTAAATAGATACACTGCTATTCGGAGAGCGAACATGAATAACAGCGCAAACTATGCAAAACAGATCAAAAATGCAAAACGTGGCGGTTATACCCCAACCATTGCCAAAGACATCAATAAACATAAAATTCAAAAAGCTCTGAGACTCATCGAACAGTGGAGAAGCCTCGCTCAAGAACTCAAACCTCAAATGCAGTTTGATATGGCCTTTACTTTAGAGGAATGTGCACAAGAATTAGACCAGATCCTAAAAAAGCGATAATCCCTTTTAAGCGATTGACCCATACTAAACCCTGTACATTCACCCTCGCCCATATCTGCCTATATGGGCGTTTTCTTGATCTTTCGATAAAAGACAGTTTAGATAGAATGAACCGGAAAAACGGTAAATCGTACCAAAATAGCTTGAACGGTTATTTTTTGGCTTGCGTAGCGAATGAATTTCTGTAAAATGCACTCCACCATGCCGGCATAGCTCAGTTGGTAGAGCAACTGACTTGTAATCAGTAGGTCCACAGTTCGAATCCGTGTGCCGGCACCATATCTTAGCCTCGCTTTTTAGTGAGGCTTTGATGTTTCTGGGCCTTATTTTTTCAGCTAAGTATGCTGGCTTTTTCTAGTGCTTCGCTTGTGCCGTTACTTGCACATATCTCACGATCCCTTCCTGGTATAGCTTCTGGCATAGCTTCGCTGTCATTTGAATTTTAAAATGATCCAGGCTTGAACCTTGAGCATGCAGAGCAGCATGTTTTGAATTTAAAGTTTGCCCAACATAATTTGCAAAGCCTGAAAATACAGCTTCGGACAAATCCTGAATCTGAATATTTTTAAATTCAAAACGATCTAGACACTCATACAGTGCACCGACAGACATTAATTCTTTTAAATTTATATCGGCAGATTTTAATAAAAACTGATATTTGCGCCGTTGCAAGGCATTCAGATTGTGCCAGCGTTCCGATAACACCAGATGGTGAAAACCAATCCGCGCCTTTGAATTTAAAACACTGCTGATCTGTTCCAGCAGTAACGGAACCGGGCTGTGATAGGCCGCATCCAGACACAGCACCACATCAAAACGCTGAGAAAACGGCAATTCCTTTAAACGCAAGAATGAAGCCTGATAAATGGCATTCAATTCTGGCAAATGCTGCTGGATATTGGCCACACACGCTGCTTGTAGTTCGACACCGGCCAGATATTGCACCTGATACTGCTGCTGCCAGTGCAACAAACTTGCACCCTGACCACAGCCCAGATCCAGCAATTTATCTTTTGAATTTAAATTGACGCCATCTGCGAGCCGATCGGCCAGCGTACGACAGGCAGTGACATAATCCTGCTGCCCTGCCTGCCAGTAGCCCAGATTGCTCCAGGGCAATTGCGCCTGATCCCCCAGCACTGCTGCATGAATAGCATATTTATGCTGAGGAAGACGCTGACGCAGTGCCTGAAGCCATTGCATCAATTAATAACCCAGTTGCGGAGCAACCTCAACTACAGGTTTTAAACCTTGAAACGGCAAAGGCGCACCGAAAATTTCCGCAATCTTCATCGCTGAGGTCACAGCCGATTCTAGAATGGGCAAACCGTCACATGACCATGAACCGCAGAAAAAGACTTTGCGATTGGCTTCCAGATGACGCTGCTGTAATTCCTTGTTCAGCGCCACGGTATTGGCATCGACCACCGCACGCGTCAGCATGACCGAGGTAATCACCTTTTTCGGGTCAATCTCGGTCACCGGACGCCAGGTCTGGAACACTGCCGACTTGCCGACCAGAGAAGGTTCAATCGAGTTGAGCCACACTGTAAATTGCTGACGGGTAAACTTACGATCCATCATATAGCTAAGCACGGCCCAGTCTTTACGTTTTGGCGGCATCACGCTGGAGTCGGTATGAATCACCAGTTCGCCCTGTTCGAATTTGAATTTCTTCAATAATTCAATTTCGCTGGCAAACTGGGTTGGATCCAGGAATTGCTCAATTTTAGTGGTTGGCGTCGCGACAATGACCCGGTCAAACAGTTTTGAATAACCGGCCGCATTTTCAACTTTGACCTGATCGCCCTGCTCTTGAACCAGTGTAATCGCTGAACCATCTTCAATATGAATACCTTCCACCAGTTTGTCGACCAGCGCCGGTGTTCCGCCTTGCAAGCGTAGTAAGGCATCGCCATCAGTCAATTGACGCAGGAAAATCAATAAAGGTTTCGCCGGCCATTCACCAATGGTTTTCGGATTGCAGGTACAAATGGTATACAGTACCGGCATTACGGCGCCATGCCAGAACACTTCTTCAATCTCGTTACGATTGATAAATTCTGCCAGGCTGATGTCCTGATTTTTCGACTTAAAAAATTTGGTTAATGCCACTTTGAGCTGCAACAGGCCCTTGACCAGACGCCAGCCGTACTGCTGCAAGCCTTTACGGTTATTGATAATTGGAATATTGCCGATACGGCTACGCGATGTGGTCAGCCAGGTTTCAGTTTTATCTTCAAATAACCAGCTGCAGGCCATATAGGTACGCACCGGATAAGTTTTAATGCCCAGATGCGTGGCCAGACTCAAGGTATTTTTCCACAGATAAGGATTCATCACACGTAAAGGTGCATCAATCAGCCCCCCTTCAAATTCAAGGCTATGACTGTCCATGCCACGACCTGGAAGTGCTTCAAAAATCGTGATGTGATGTCCTGCATCCTGGAGAATTCTGGCTGTTGCCAGTCCGGCCATGCCACTACCAATTACTGCGATATCCAAACTGATCATCCGTCATTGAAAAACTACAGAAATTATGTACCATGCGCCAATCAAACAGGTTATTAAAATCTTCCAGAATATATGTTTTTCGTAAAGGCAATTGGGCGGGATAAAATCTGCTTTTCACTATTTTTTCAAACAGGTTACAAAATACACCAAACTCAGGATTTTATTCATATTTTTTCTACATAACCTGAAAAATCACTTTAAAAACAAACATCTTAATTAACCATTTTTATAACCTTTGGTTGACAAACGCCCTTGAAAAATCTATGATTCACAGCATAATAAAACCATAAACCCATCAGATTCCACCAAGATGAGTTTATGCGTAAATTATTTAAAACGACAAGAAACTACAGCGCCTTATAAAATAAAAGCCTCTGCGAAAGCAGAGGCTTCTTTGTTTAACCGCTCGGTGTACTATTCAGCCTGCACCGCAATTTCACCAAATTTACCCTGATTAAAATCTTGAAATGCCTGCATAATTTCTTCCTTGCTGTTCATTACAAACGGGCCATAACCTTGAATGGGCTCATTGAGTGGCTCGCCTGTCAGTAACACAAACTGGGTATCCTGATAGGCTTGCAACTGAATCGCCGGATCTCCATCACGGGCAAACATTATAATTGAGCTGTCCAGGACTTTCTGGCTCGCATTGACCACCAGCTCACCCTTCAGCACGACTAACAGTGCATTATGCCCGGCAGGGATATGTAATGTGGTTTCATATTCCGCTTTCAGTTCACCATCCCAGACATTGATCGGACTAAAGGTGTGAGCAGGACCTTGATGACCAGCAAACTCACCTGCAATCACCCGGATATGCCCCGCCTCTTCATCCATTTCAATCCGCGGAATAGCTGCCGCAGTGATCGCCTGATAACGTGGTGTGGTCATCTTGTCTTTGGCCGGCAGATTGACCCAGAGCTGTACCATTTCAAAGAGACCGCCATGTTTGGCAAAATCTGGAGAATGAAATTCTTCATGGACCACACCTGAGCCTGCGGTCATCCACTGCACATCCCCCGCCTGAATCGTGCCGCCACCGCCACTTGAATCTTGATGCGTCACTGCCCCCTGATAGGCTAACGTCACTGTTTCAAAACCGCGATGTGGATGTGAACCCACGCCATGTTGTACAGTCGTCGGATCAAAATGATAGGGCGCAGCATAATCCAGCAACAAAAACGGACTGATCGCCTGACCTAAACGGTCATAGGAAAACAGATTTTTGACCGGAAAGCCATCACCGACCCAATGCATGTTTTGATTACGGTAAACACCAATTACTTTTTTCATCTTTTAACTCCTATTAAGATAGGATGAACATGCAGCCATTTTATGCCGGGCCAAGATACGCTGATAGTCCTAAGCTGGAATACAGTATCTTATATATAAGACAATCTCTGCTTTAACTTCCCGAATTCAACACAAACAAACTAAAATTTTGGTCTAAATTTTTAATTATCCTATTTTTAAGATTATTTATCCCAGAATTTGGGCTTATTTTGTCCTGTTTTTAGCTCTAATATAAAAATCACCACGTCCCGGAACAGCCTGGGTTTGATCCAAGACGGGATGCTAATTTTATAGAGAGGAACAGAGAAATGGCAAAACCTTATGTACGTTTAGACAAAGACAATGCAGCCGTATTACTTGTAGACCATCAGACTGGTTTGTTGTCACTGGTTCGTGATATTGACCCAGATAAATTCAAAAATAATGTATTGGCGCTTGCGGCAGCAGCAAAATATTTCAATTTACCGACCATTTTGACCACCAGCTTCGAACAAGGCCCAAATGGTCCGTTGGTTCCTGAGCTGAAAGAGCTATTCCCAGACGCACCTTATATTGCTCGTCCAGGGCAAATTAATGCCTGGGATAATGAAGATTTTGTTAAAGCGGTAAAAGCCACGGGTAAAAAACAGTTGATCATTGCTGGCGTGGTGACTGAAGTGTGCGTTGCCTTCCCGGCGCTGTCTGCACTTGAAGAAGAATTTGACGTATTCATCGTGACAGATGCATCTGGTACCTTTAATCACCTGACACGTGATGCTGCATGGAACCGCATGTCACAGGCTGGTGCACAGCTGATGACCTGGTTTGGTCTGGCTTGTGAACTGCACCGTGACTGGCGTAATGATATCGAAGGTCTCGGCAGCTTATTCAGCAATCATATTCCTGACTACCGCAACCTGATGAATAGCTATAGCCAGAATACTGCACAGAAATAAACCATACACATCTCTAAAATAAGCGGCCTTCGGGTCACTTTTTGTTGGAACAATTAAATTAATCTGGCTTGGAAACAGTTTAGCCTGGCCCGGATTTCCCCTATGATGGGCATTGTATGAGCGCAGGGCGATTGAGGTGAAAGGTGCATTCTTTTGATGACTATTATTATTTTTATCTGGTGGTCAAGCATGGCGGCTTCAGTGCAGCCAGTGACATCTCCGGAATCACCAAATCCAAACTCAGCCGACGTATTTTAGAGCTGGAAGCCCGTTTCAATGTCACCCTGATTCAACGCTCAACCCGACATTTTAAGGTGACCTCACTGGGCCAGGAATTTTTTGAGGAATGCGAAAAGCTGATTCAACAGGTGGAATGTGCCCGTAATGTCTTGCTCAAGCAGAAAAGTGAACCACAAGGCCTGGTCAAGCTGAGTTGTCCTTCGGTGATGATGCGCTACCAGATCCGCAGCCTGCTGAATGAATTCCTCAAGACTTATCCCAAGGTTCAGGTAGAAATGGAAATTACCAGCCGGCGTGTCGATGTGCTGCATGATGAGATTGACCTGGCAATCCGCACCAACTTTGAAGCCAATGAAGATTCCAGCATTGTCGTTCGCGATGTGACTAAAACCACGCATTGTCTGGTTGCCAGTCCGGAGCTGTTGCAAGGCCGTTCGATACACTACCCCACTGAGATCAATGACTTTCCGACCATCGTTTTAGGCACGCAGAAAAACCACTATCAATGGCATCTGCATCGTATCGACAGTCATGAACAGATGGATATCCCCCTAGAACCCCGCATCAAAAGCAACGATCTGGCCGGCGTATACTATTCTGCCCTGGATGGCCTGGGTATTGCCGATCTACCCTTGTTAACCGTAGAAGCAGATCTCAAAGCTGGTCGCCTGATCCATCTGCTGCCAGACTGGTGTTCCAATATGGGAACCGTACAACTGGTCTATGCCTCACGCAAAGGTCAGCGTCTGGTGATGGAAAAACTGATTGAACATTTGGTCGAAGGCTTACGTGCCCGGGCAGAAGGCTATCAGGGCTATACCATTTAAATTGCGCTGTCATGCTGAGCAGCCAATAAAAAAATCCAGCACTAAGTGCTGGATTTTTTGCTTCGAAAGAAAGTGAGCGAATTAGATTTTACCCACTAAGTCAATTGAAGGAGCAAGAGTCGCTTCGCCTTCTTTCCATTTCGCAGGACATACTTCACCTGGGTGAGCGTGTACATATTGCGCTGCTTTCACTTTGCGAAGCAGTTCAGCTGCATCACGACCAATACCACCGGCATTGATTTCAACAATCTGGATTTTACCTTCTGGATCGATCACGAAAGTACCACGATCTGCCAGACCTTCAGCTTCAATCAATACTTCAAAGTTTTTCGCCAAAGTCCAGGTTGGATCGCCAATCATGGGGTACTGGATTTTACCAATCACGTCAGAGGTATCGTGCCAAGCTTTATGGGTGAAGTGTGTATCGGTTGATACACCATAAATTTCCACGCCCATTTTCTGGAATTCAGCATATTGATCAGCAAGATCGCCTAATTCAGTTGGACAAACAAAAGTAAAGTCAGCAGGATAGAAGAATACAACCGACCATTTACCTTTCATGTCCTGCTCGGACACTTCCACAAATTGACCCTTGTGGTAAGCAGTGGCGTTGAATGGTTTGATTTCAGTATTGATTAAACTCATGAGACCTTTCCTCGTATATTGGTGAGATTGTTCATTCGATGAAGATAGAATACGAAAATTTCTTAAATAGGTAAAACCGTAAGTTTTTATAAAAATAATCGTTTTTTTAGATTTAAGATTTCTATGAGAATTACTGATCTGATTGATTTGCTCAATATGGAACCTAGAATTTGGAACATAAGCCGAGCAGTTGAAATATAATTTTTTGCAACTTAGATTAGCAATCATAAAGCTCTGAGCTCTATCAAAACTAAACAAAGCAAATTCAAGACATAAAAAACCCACCGGATTCAGGTGGGTCTTGGATGAAGATTTACCGTTCTGATAAGTTAAAACGGAAGATCATCATCTAAATCAGCTGCAGGCGCTGCTGTTGGTGCAGGTGCAGATTTCGGTGCAAAACCACTCGGGTTATTGTTGCCATAACCGCCACCCTGATTGTTGTTGAAACCGCCTTGCTGCGGCGCTGAACCATAACCCGACTGCGGATTATTGCCGTAACCGCCACTTTGGTTGTTACTCGCCTGATTATTGTTATTAAAACGTGGCTGGTTAAAACTGTTGTCGCCCTGCTCGCCTTGTGAACGATTCGAGTCCAGCATCTGCATTTGATCACCACGGATTTCCGTTGTATAGCGCTCCTGACCATTTTGATCAGTCCACTGACGGGTACGTAATGAACCTTCAATATATACTTTAGAACCTTTACGCAGGTATTGCTGCGCAATTTCGCCTAAACGGTTATGCAACACGATACGGTGCCATTCCGTTTGTTCTTTACGTTCACCGGTACTTTTATCTGTCCACGAATCGCTGGTAGCAATCGAAAATTGAGTGAGAGAACCACCATTTGCAAAAGTTTTGGTTTCCGGATCTTTACCCAAAGTACCCACTAAAATGACTTTATTTACACCACGCATTTGCTGTTTACTTCCTATATATTTCTGTATTTTACTTTATAAGAGTTATGCTTAAATGGCTACCTCTTTACCTAACAAGTGCGTTAATTGTTGTCGCGAAGCATCATCAATCTGCTGTTTATCGACTTTTATATAGGCAACTTGCTGTTCAGCCATCACCACGACTTCTTCAATACCACGAATCGCCAAAAGCTGAGAAGTCCATTCGTCAGTTTGTCTGCTTTCCGGCAAACGCAGCACCAGTGATGAAAGATAGCGTGGCTGAGCTAGCCCGAAACTCATCAGCAGCCAAACAATCGCAATCCCGGTCAGGATACTCCAGCCCATCGAGGTATTATTGAGCAGCAACAATTGACCACCGATCATCCCACCAAAGAAGGCACCCAAAAACTGGCTGCTGGCATTCACGCCCATTGCCGTCGCTTTAGACTGGATTGGCGCAGCTTTAGACAGCCAGGAAGGCAATAAGGCCTCCATCACGTTAAAGGCAATAAAGAACAGGCCCAGGCCAATGAGCAAGATATATTTGGATTCAAAACCAAAGACCATCACCATTAAACCCAGAATAATACCGCCAATCGCCACCAGAAAAATCGCGCGCATTTTGTGGTATTTTTCTGCCAGAATAATACTCGGAAAAGCAAAGAACAGACTTAGCACCAACAGGGGTAAATAGACCAAACCATGACTAGAAAGTGGCAGATCTGCAAACTCGATCAGCTGCGAAGGCACATAAATAAACATGGCTGTGAGCAATAAATGCAGGGTAAACACAGATACATGCAGACGATTCAAATCGCCAATCTGGAGCACCTGTTTCAGTTGGGTCAGATAACCCTGTTGAAAGTTTTTATGATGGCGCGTGACTTTAGGCACCATAAACAGCATCGCAATGGCAGCCAATCCCATCACCGTGGTGACCCAGAACAATCCCGAAATGCCAACCAGACCTGTCAGCCAAGGCCCGAGACTAAATGCCACCACAAAAGACAGACCAATACTCATGCCCATGATTGCCATGGCTTTCATGCGGTTTTCTTCACGCGTGACATCGGCCAGCAAGGCCATGACGACAGCGGATACTGCGCCACCACCAGCAATGGCACGACCGATAATCACGCCATAAATGCTGTCAGACATGGCTGCAATCGCACCACCCAAGGCAAACAGCAGCAGTCCTAAAACAATCAAAGGCTTACGGCTATAGCGGTCTGCAATCAGGCTAAATGGTATCTGTAATAAGGCCTGAGTCAAACCATAGACCCCGACCGCCAAACCGATCAGTGCAGGCGTTGCATATTGATATGCCTGCCCTGCCACAGAAAACACCGGGATAATCATAAACAACCCCAGCATGCGCAGTGCAAAAATACTGCTCAGGGCAAAGGTTGAACGACGTTCTAAAGCATTCATCATAAATTATGGCGATTGGGTTAATTAATCTGGAGCCCAGATTATAGGACATTCAGCTCATTAATAAGACATGAATTTTATTTGAAATAAAGATGATGCCAATCTAAAAACAAAAAAGCGCAGCCGGAGCTACGCTTTTTATTCAGGAACAGCGCTTTATTTGTCTAAAGCCGCCTGACGCTTTTTGTATTGAATCGAGGCAAATACTGCCCAGACAATAAAGGCTACACCGATCAGACCGGTTACCACTTCTGGCACATGCAGACCGGTTCCGCTGGCAATCATAATGAAAGCCAGTGCACCGATGGCATAATGCGCACCATGTTCCAGGTAGATATAAGCATCCAATGTGCCCTGCTCAACCAGATAAATCGTCATTGAACGGACAAAGATCGCACCAATTGCCAGACCCAGCATGATGATGACCACGTCTGAGGTAATCGCAAAGGCACCGATCACGCCATCAAAACTGAAAGAGGCATCCAGGACTTCTAAATAGAGGAAACCACCAATACCGGCTTTCACTACACCCGTCGGTACGCCATTTTCATCATGACGAATCGCATTGCCTTCTTCATCGACTTCCGGTTCACCACCGAGCATATGGCTCAAGACCTGCACCCCAATATAAATTACGATGCCCCAGATTCCCGCCATAGTCACTGCCAGACGCTTGGCTTCATCGACATTGGCTGCCATGATTAACAAGGCCACCAGTGCGATAAACACCGACATCGCTGGTACATTGGCCAGATTGGACAGACGGCGTTCCACCCGTCTGAACCAGTGCGTGTCTTTTTCTTCATCCAGGAAGAAGTTCAGGAATACCATCAACAGGAAAGCACCACCAAAAGCTGCAATTTCGGGATGATGTGCCATTAAACGTGCTGAATATTCTTTCGGATCATTCAGGGCCAGACGTACCACTTCCATAAAGCCCAGGTCTGCAGTCACTGCAACAATGACCACCGGGAAGATCAAACGCATTCCGAAGACTGCAATCAGAATACCGACTGTCAGGAACAGCATTTTCCAGAAATGATCCCAACCCCGTAGGACTGAGGCATTGACAACCGCGTTATCAAAGGACAACGACACTTCCATAATCGCCAGAATAGCGGTAATGGTCAGCGCTGTGAGCATGGTTTGCAGGCCTGCGTCAGGCCCGTGGGTATAGCCCCAATATGCAGACAAACCAAGACACACGATCGTAAATACAATTGAGAAACCAAAATGTTTCAACATACACAACGACCTTGGATAAATTAAATAAATATATTGCGACCAGAGGACAGCAATATGAATGGGAAAAGTTGGGCTAATTATGAAACTTTTAGCGCATAAACCAAAGCACTTCCTGAGCTGTTTTAGCTTATTTTCTGTTTCTAAAATCTGCCGTTCTTTTAAACAGCCCGATCTTTGCTATAGTGCCGCATGGTTTAACTTGAACTGCGAAGGATTTCCGCATGAGTTTTTCACAAGAGCTATGGCAACGTAATCTAGGGCTTTATCAGAAGACCCTGGCTCTGCCCTTTAATCAGCAACTGGCACAAGGCACATTAAGCCGTGAGGCCTTTAGTCATTATGTGATTCAGGATGCACATTATTTATTGGCCTATGGCCGTGCACTGGCAGTCTGTGCCGCCAAAGCATTTGAGGCAGATGATGTAATTCAGTTTGCTGAAGCCGCCAAAATTGCGATTGTGGTGGAGCGTAGCCTGCATAACGGTTTTATGCAGGATTTTGGCATTAGCAAAGACCAGTTCGAAAGTACTCCTCTGACGCTGGCTTGCCATCATTATACCTCTTATCTCACTTCGACTGCCTGGTCAGAAAGCTACCCGGTGGTGCTGGCCTCGTTACTGCCTTGTTTCTGGATTTATGCTGAAGTTGGTAAAGATATTGTCGACAACTCTGCGCCGAATAATCCGTATCAGGCTTGGGTGGACACCTATTCAGGAGAAGAGTTCCACACTGCGGTACGTAATGTGATTGCGACTGTTGACCGTGTTGCGGCGCGTGTTGATGCCGATACACTAGAAAAAATGCATGCAGCTTATACCCATGCTGCCCGTCTGGAATGGTTGTTCTGGGACAGTGCCTTTGAGCAACGCCAGTGGCCTGGTCTGGATGAATAAGACGAATAAAAAAAGCCCTGTTTAAGACAGGGCTTTTTGGTTATAGCCGTTTAAAAAATTTCTGCTGTCATAAACTGATCATAAAAACGGCTTAGTCTGAAAAAACAAGGATAGAACGGGCCGGTATGCTAGACCTAGCTATAAGCCCAAAATTGCCGCACAATAATTGAGAATAATTATCAATTAATAAAATCAATCCCGGAAAGAGGCAGATAATATGGACACTTTAGGCACCGAAGCGATTCGGGCATTTTTCACCCTGCAATGTTGCTGGTTCAACAATGAAGAAATCTATCTCGAACAAGGCTGCCTAGATTGTGGTTCGGCAGCGACTTATCTGATTTACCATACCAACACGCATATCCAGAAACATCTACTGAAATTTATTGAAAAGTATCGCTGTCATCAGGCACGCCGTAATGATTTGCTTGACTTGGATTTTTTCCAAAAAGACTATGAGGACTTTCTGCACATTCTGGAAAATGAAGTGAATTTTTATGCACGTCTGCATCATGATGTGCCACGTGACCGCTACTTTAAAGATATTGAATCTATCTTTGAACGCCGCTATGCAGCGGCTTGTTAAGAACTTCCCTCACGTCCAGTCATTCTGAACAGTGAAGCGATCTACTGTGATATTTCTCGGTATTGTGATGAATTGACCAATCACCGACATAACTTGACGTTTAAAATACTTTTATTTGCACTTGAACATTTTTCATCCGGTATCATATAAGGGTTTTTGATGAATATTCTAGGATCCTTGCATGAGCCAAAGCCACATCCGTATTCGAGGCGCACGTACCCATAACCTGAAAAATGTGAACCTTGATATACCACGCGACAAGTTTGTGGTGATTACGGGACTGTCTGGTTCAGGTAAGTCCTCGCTTGCCTTTGATACCTTATATGCCGAAGGTCAACGCAGATATGTAGAATCGCTGTCTGCCTATGCACGCCAGTTCCTTTCACAAATGGAAAAACCGGAAGTCGATTCGATTGAAGGTCTCAGTCCAGCCATCGCGATTGAACAGAAATCGACCAGCCATAACCCGCGTTCTACCGTGGGTACCATTACCGAAATTTATGACTACTTACGTCTGCTGTATGCACGTGTCGGTACGCCCTTCTGTCCAGAACATGACCTGCCGATGGTGGCACAAACCGTCACGGAAATGGTCGATGCAGTCAAAGTGCTGGAAGAAGGCACAGCCTTGATGCTGCTTGCCCCGGTGGTGCGTGAGCGTAAAGGTGAATATACCGCCTTATTTGAGCAGTTACAGAGTCAAGGTTTTGTCCGTGCCCGCGTCGATGGCGAGATTATGGAAATTGATCCGCCACCAGAACTGGACAAAAAGAAAAAACATACCATTGAAGTCGTGGTCGACCGCTTTAAAGTCCGTGATGATCTGGGCAACCGTATTGCAGAAAGTTTTGAAACTGCACTGCGCCTCGGTGGCGATATTGCGATTTTATCCTGGATGAAGGATGAACATGATGATCGGGTATTTTCTGCCAAGCATTCCTGCCCGGAATGTGACCGCGCTGTCGCAGAACTGGAACCGCGTTTATTCTCGTTCAATAACCCTTTTGGTGCCTGTCCGGTCTGTGATGGTCTCGGCACCCGCAGTCATTTTAGTGCCGATAAACTGATTCCCAATCCTGAAGTCAGTGTCAGTCAGGGTGCGATTCGTGGCTGGGACCGTCAGCGTCCTTATTATTACGGCATGATCCAGAAAGTCGCCGAGCATTTTGGTTTTTCTTTAGAAACGCCGTGGAATGAACTGGATGCCAACACCAAGAAAAAATTCCTGTACGGCACCGGCAAAGAAAAAATTGATCTAAGTTATATCGATGAGCGTGGCCGTCGTCATAATCGGGTGATTCCGTTTGAAGGGATTTTGCCGCATCTGGAACGCCGCTACCGTGAAACTGAAAGTAATTATGTGCGTGATGATCTGGCGCAGTATCTGTCCAATGCCGCCTGTGATGCCTGTGATGGTTCGCGTCTGAATGAAATTTCGCGTAATGTGAAAATTCTGGACAAGACCATTGCTGATATTACCCGTATGTCGATTGGCGATGCTGAAAGCTATTATCAGGGTATTCATCTGGAAGGTGCGCGCGGTGAAATCGCCGACAAGATTTTCAAGGAAATCCGTGAACGTCTATACTTTCTGGTTTCGGTCGGCCTGAATTATCTCAGCCTGTCGCGTTCTGCCGAAACTTTGTCTGGTGGTGAAGCGCAGCGAATCCGTCTGGCCTCACAGATCGGTGCCGGTTTGATGGGCGTAATGTACGTGCTGGATGAGCCATCAATTGGTTTGCATCAGCGTGATAACGACCGTCTGTTACAGACCCTGATCCGTCTGCGTGATCTGGGCAATACCGTCTTGGTGGTCGAGCATGATGAAGATGCGATTCGTGCCGCTGACCATATTATTGATATTGGTCCGGGTGCCGGTGTACATGGCGGGCATGTGATTGCCGAAGGGACTTATGATGAAATTCTGGCCAATCCTGACTCGCTGACCGGAAAATATCTATCCGGAAAATTAAAAATCGAAGTCCCGAAAAAACGGATTCAACCGCCCAAGCCTGAGGAACAGATCAAGCTGATGGGAGCATCCGGGCATAACCTGAAAAAAGTCGATTTGACCATTCCTTTAGGTATTATGACCTGTGTTACCGGGGTGTCCGGTTCAGGTAAATCTACCCTGATCAACCGTACCTTGTTACCTTTGGCGGCGACCCAGCTCAATGGTGCCACCACTTTAACTTCGGAAAAGTTTGAATCGATTGATGGTTTGCAATTCCTCGACAAAGTCGTCGATATTGACCAGAGTCCGATTGGACGAACCCCACGTTCCAATCCGGCCACTTATACCGGTTTATTTACCCCGATTCGTGAACTGTTTTCACAAACTCCGGAAGCCAAAGCACGTGGTTATGCCGCGGGTCGTTTCTCGTTTAACGTGAAAGGTGGTCGCTGTGAAGCCTGTGAAGGCGACGGCATGATCAAGGTGGCGATGCATTTCCTGCCGGATATGTATGTGCCTTGCGATGCCTGTCATGGCAAACGTTATAACCGTGAAACGCTGGAAGTGAACTATAAGGGCAAGAATATTTCCGATGTCTTGCAGATGACAGTTGAAGATGCCATGCATTTCTTTGATGCCATTCCGGTGATTCACCGTCGTCTGGAAACATTGCATCAGGTGGGTCTGGGTTATATCCGTCTGGGTCAGTCTGCTACCACTCTTTCTGGTGGTGAAGCGCAGCGTGTCAAACTGGCGCGTGAACTGGCCAAACGCGATACCGGTCAAACCCTGTATATTCTGGATGAACCGACCACGGGTCTGCATTTCCATGATATTGCCAAGCTGCTGGACATCCTGCATCAGCTACGTGATAAGGGTAATACCATTGTGGTGATTGAGCATAATCTGGATGTGATTAAAACTGCTGACTGGGTGGTAGATTTGGGACCTGAAGGTGGTTCGGGTGGCGGTATGATTGTCGCGGAAGGTACGCCTGAACAAGTCGTGAAAGTGAAAGCATCACATACGGGTAAATTTTTGAAGCCGTTGTTGAAATAAGCTATACAAGATTTATCAGCCCTTCTTTTATCAAGGAGGGCTTTTTATTTTTCATGATCCTATTGAACGATATTTCTTCAGCCAATTGTGCCAATATTTGATCATCTACCTTTTTAGCATCATGAGATGAGATATAACCTTCATAGGCATCAAAATACTTATCTATTGAAGAATGAATTGGCTGCCAGTTTTCATGCGTCTTTTTAGTCTGATGCATTGGAAATAATTTGGCATGAACATGGTCAACCTAAGGCTAAAGATCATCCAAATTAAATCACATGACTGGCAACATGGATGTTGCCCGTTTGACTGTGCTAAAGGGACTTAGCATCAGTCGAACAAATGCATTTTGCTACTTTTGTGCAGTCAAAAGTAGAGAAGGAATCTTTTAGACTAAACCTCTGCCACCACATTCCGTCCCTTCGCTTTGGCTTTAAACAAAGCATCATCAGCATTTGACAACAAAGCCATCCAGGAAACAGCCCCAATCGCCACCCCAATACTGACCGAAATCTGGATCTCATCTCCTAGCGCAGTCAGAATATAGCGCTCAGCCACTTCAGCCCGAATTTTATCTGCAACGATCAGTGCCTGTTGCATCTGGATATTTTCAATCAAGACTAAAAATTCATCGCCACCATAGCGCACCAGCAAATCCGTCGCCCGAACATTGGCCTTTAAACGTTCGGCCACCAGTTGAATCACCTGATCACCCACAATATGCCCATACCGATCATTCACCTGTTTAAAATGATCAATATCGATAATCATCAAACAGGTTTGGCTCAGTTGGCTCGGTTGATTTTCCAGAAAACGTATATATTCTTCCAGAGCAAAACGGTTTGATAATCCGGTCAAAGCATCTGAATGCGCGATATTCTTTAACCGGAATTCCAAAGCATCGCGTTCTTGCAACATCTGCTGTAACTTCTGAATCGCAGCGAATAAAGAATCAGAATGCTTATCTGAGCGTATTTTTAAACCAGATAGCTGACGGCCCGAACGTTTAGATAAACTCAAAAGTATTCTGCGAGCTTGAATGAGCGGCAAAAAAACCTGCTTACGTGCAAAAATCATGGTCGAAATGGCAGCAAGCAAGGAAATAAGAGAGAGCAATACGGTCCAGATCAAATGATTCATATTGGTGGTCATTTCCCGAATGGCCACTTCTCTGCTGTACTGAAGCAGATAGCTTTGCAGGTCAACCACGGTCGAAAATTTATCGACAATGGCTTCAGTCAGTTGGGTTCCAGTCAAATGATAGGTACGTTTCTCCACACTATCATTGATCAGTTCAGAAACAATCGGCAGACCTTGCTGAATAAAATCAGTTTCTACCCGGCGATGTAAACGGATAAATTCATCTGTCTTGTCTTCAGCCGGTTGAATGGTTTCAATCAATGCCCAAAGATAATGCACCTGATGCTGAGTCTGTAAAGAACGGGTGATATTTTGCGTGGGAAGAGGCGTAGCAAAAGTCACATGCGCTATGATACTCGAAGCCACACGACCGGCCTGATCACGTAAATCGGATAAAAATAAAATCTGGCTAATATAACGATAGAGATGAGTCGACGAGCTATCTGAAGCGATAACCACGCCTCTTAAAATTTCACGACAGCTGTCCCATGCAGCAAACATGGCCAGAATTGCCTGATCAAGTTCCTGAGCACTGCGCAGCTGACGCGGCATCTGGGTATAAGCATCGACCTGGGCACGTCCATGGTCAAGACTGATTTTGACCTTTAAAAGTTGCTGACTCAGATCGTTGAAACCGGATTCTGCCAATACCTCAGCGGTCTGGGAAAACTGCTGATCCACCTGCTGACGGTAAATCATTAATTCTTGTTGATGCTGCGCAAAATCTTCTGCCGAACTGGACATGGCTTTATTGGCAGGAGCACGCTCACGGGAGATTCGATTGGCCAGATCAGCGACCTGTTGTAGTGCATCTAACTGTTGATAGGTCTGTACCGATTTTAAATAATTTTGACCACTACTGACGATCAAGGGAATGCAGATACAAAGCAGACTTAAAATAATGATCGACATGGCCCAGTATAAACGTTTACTGATCCAGCCTGAGCGTAAGGTGTTCATGCTGTTTTATTACGCCCCAATACCAAAAGAATGCTGTATAGAGCGATTATTATACAAATAAAATGAAATACTCTTAAAGTAGTTATTTAACTTAGTTAATGTTTTTTCTATATTTTTTTGATTTTAATTTTTAAAAGCGCTACTTTTTAAATTCAGGCTAAAGTTTTATGGGTTTTATCCTACAAAAAATACAACACAAATACAGGACTTTTAAGCATTAAAAAAAATATCAAAACTTGCTTTCCGCACTATTTACACATGCAACAATTGGGTGCATAATGCACCGCATTAGGGCGAGTTAAATTATTCCTCAGCAGATATTTTAGTTTACCCGCAAATTTTGGCGAAAAAACCCCAGTTTTCTATGAAAACTGGGGTTTTTTTTAGTGCTTATATTTTTAGGTCATCTATTAATGAATTAATATGCACCATTTTAGTGCTTTATTTTTACTATTTTTATTGCTGAAGTTCATTGCTACAGAACAGTTTCTATCTTAGAAGATGAATAGAAAGTAAATAAAAAATGCGGATAAAAAAAAGCCCAACCTTGGGGAAAGCTGGGCCAATAAAAAAATTGTGGAGAATCACGTTAAATCATAATGAAACATGAACTTTAACCTGATACTGATATTATGTAAAAATCTATTAACAATGTAAAGCCGATTGGCCTAGTCGAGATTAAAAAGCATCACATTTTGGTTCAAAAAAGAGACACCTATTACAATTCTAGAGAAATTCTGCATTAAATTTGTACAATTTATAATAAAGCGTGATGAATTATATAATTCATCTTATATTTTTTGACATATTTATGAATTTATCCTTAAAACATAAATTGAATTTTACGATAAAAAATCAATAATCAATTTAATTAATGAATAATAATATCCACACATTTTCTTCTTAATCTTTGACGTAGTGTTCTATTTTTAAGCTCTAGCTTTTTGTTATAAAACAAATTTTACATAAAATTCAATTTCAAGCTAAATAGATGAATATTACACAAAACTAATACATTATTTTAAGACGAAAAAATACTAAATTCAAAGCGGATTGACTTAATAAATTGTTACAATACAATACGTTCTATGTTGTACATCTTTTGTAACAAAATGGTAAATATCATGAAAAAACTAGGTTTAGCCACTGCTGTATTATTAGCGATGACCGGTGCTCAAGCATATCAATTCGAAGTTCAAGGTCAGTCAGAGTACATCGATAACACTGCAAATGACAAAGACTTCACTGGCGCTGTTCAAGGTACTTATTACTTTAAAGATGTAGATGCTTCTAAAGGTCCTTTAGCTGAAGCTGCTTTCCTAAACCAAGCATCTAATGTTGCTCTAGCGTATAGCTATGGCGAAAATGGTCAAGAAGAAGCTGGACGTTCACGTACTGTAAATCATACTTACGGCGTGAAAGGTGAAACTTATATCCCAACTAAAGTTGTGCCTGTTTATGCAAGCGCTTCTTATAGCCATACCATCGCGGATAACAAAGCGGGTAAAGCAGACGGCAATGGTGACCGTTATGCATTAGAACTAGGTGCATTACTAATCCCTAACTTCTTGGTTGCTGTGGGTTATACCAGTGTTGCTGACCAGACTTCTTATGACGCTTTCAACATCGTTTCTAATGGCGTTGCTAAAGCTGCTCTTGAATCTGCAACAATTAATGAAGACCAAGACGCAATCACTGCACGTACTAAATACGTAGGCGCGATTGACGGTACAAACATGTCAATTGGTTTTGAATCTGGTTTAGTTTATGGTGAAGACACTGCCTACAACCTAGGTACTACGCTTTTCCTTAACCCACAGTTAAGCGTTGGCGCATCTTATATGGAATCTAGCTATGCTGGTTCTCCAGACAAAGCTTGGGGTGCGAACGTAAACTACTTCATCACTCCTGCTGTTGCAGTTGGCGCAACTTATGTAAATGCTAACTACGAAGCAAATCTTGCGCAAAATACACAAGTACGTGACACACAAACTGTTGGCGTAAATGCGAAATTCCGTTTCTAATTTCTGATTAGATTCTGAATCAAAAAAGGACGCATATTGCGTCCTTTTTTATTGTTTTATGACTCCGTTTACTCAGGTGTACGTACCAGACTTAAGAAGTGCAAATGACGTTCATATTGGTCAATGATGTCCTGTAATAGATCTTCTTGGGTCCATTCCATCACATCATAGCCCTGCCCGCCTTCTCTTAAAAAAACTTCTGCCTGATAAGAATCTACGCCCGCATTCTCCAGTTCAGACATAAAGCTTGGACTTAAAGTCTGGGTGGCATTGACCTGATAGATAAAATTAATTTCATCCTGATGATCAACACGGAGCTGTATACCGTCTTCTAGCGGGCTAATCGCCACGTGTAATCGGCGCCGTTTCAATTCACTTTGAAAGCTGAGAAATGCCTTATTCACTGTATTGTGAATATACTGCTGCACCTCTTCCTGAGTGTGCGGATAATGCATAATCAGGCCTAATCGCTGTTGCCAGCTGCGTGGATTCTGGATTGCACGCGGGGTGATCCGTGCAGCTTGCAGCGCATGCATTTTGGTGACATCCAGATGTAAGGCTTTGATTAATCCCCAGCACATCAGCAGCATAATGAATGTAAATGGCAAAGCACTCATGATCGTGGCCGATTGCAAAGCCTCTAAGCCTCCTGCCAGTAAAAGGATGATAGCCAGTAAAGCCATGAGTACGGTCCAGAACAGACGCTGCCAGGTCGGTGAATTTTCACTTTTTGCTGTCAGATAATCAGTCACCAATGCTCCTGAATCGGCAGAAGTCACAAAGAACAGCATCACCAGTAAAGTCGCAATGATACTGGTCACTGAGCTGAAAGGCAGATTAGCTAAAAATTCGAATAGAGCCACAGAGGAATCACGTTGAACTGCTTCTAGCAAGCTGGTATTGGCTTCATGCATAATGCTATACAGCGCAGCATTGCCCATAAAGCCCATCCAGATCAGGGTAAATCCAGTCGGGATCAGCAATACACCCACGATAAATTCACGAATACTGCGCCCTTCCGAGACCCGGGCAATAAACATCCCGACAAATGGCGACCAGGAAATCCACCAGGCCCAGTACATGATGGTCCAGCCCCCAATCCAGCCACTTGGCTGATAGGCATACAGATTAAAGGTCATACTGAACAGATTTGAAACATACTGGCCGGCATTCTGAATAGTCGTCTGTAACAGATAAATACTCGGACCTGCCACAAAAACAAAAATCAGCAACAGCAGTGCAAGTACCAAATTTAGTTCAGATAAACGTTTAATTCCTTTGTCTAATCCAAAAAATACGGAAGTCGCCGCCATGGCACTGACCACAATAATCAAAATGACCTGAGTACTGGGTGCCTGTTCAATGCCAAACAAATAGTTCAAACCTGAATTGATTTGGGTCACCCCGAAACCAAGCGTGGTGGCCACACCAAATACCGTACCAATGGTGGCAAAGGTATCGACGCCATCTCCAATCGGGCCATAGATTTTTTTGCCAATCAGCGGATACAAGGCTGAGCGAATTTTTAAGGGGAGTTGATGCCGATAAGCAAAATACGCCAGCGACAAACCGACGAGCGTATAAATGGCCCAGGCATGCAGCCCCCAGTGGAAAAAGGTGACCCGCATAGATTGTTGTGCAGCCAGTACAGTTTCCGGTTCACCGGCAGGTGGCGTGACATAATGCATCACCGGTTCGGCCACGCCAAAGAACATCAGTCCAATCCCCATTCCTGCGGTGAATAACATCGCAAACCAGGAGGCACTGCTATATTTCGGCTGGCTATGGTCGGGTCCCAGTTTGATTTTGCCCATATCCGATAGGGCAATATAAACTAGAAGGATGAGAAATATCGCCACCGACAATACATAGAACCAGCTAAAGGAGGTGGTAATCCACTGGTTCAGTTGCTGGGTGAAAACTGAAAAAGCATCGGGTGCAAATACGACCAACGCTAAAAATATCGCAATAATGGCGACAGTACTAATAAAAACATTTGGATTGATATTGGCAAACCAGGATGGTTTTGTGGAAGGCATACCTCCTCCATTTTTTAAAAATTGGATCGACAAACAGCGTCAAATAATTATTGGTAAGGTCAAAATGATCAGACAGATTCAGTCTATGGAAGCTAGATCTCCTGCTATTTTAGGATGTTACACAAAATAAAGCCGTTAAGTTACTGTAACCAATACAATAAAAGGATGAACTTCATTACTCAGGCGGGTTTTCTCTATTTTTCACGTTCTTTTTATGAGGTAGACGTGCGATATATTGCAAGGCAATTAAGCGAGAAACAATCAGGGCCAAATACATCACCCCGACAAACATCTGGATAATTGCCAGCATCCGTGCCAGCGGACTGACCGGCATCACATCCGACAAGCCCGTGGCGGACTGGACACTAAAGCTGAGAAAGATCAAATCTAGCCAAGGCTGATGGGCTTGCAAGTCAGGATCTGAAAAGCTGTAAGGCACCCATAACTGGCAGACACTATAAAGAAAAGCAAAGCCCCAGGCCAGTAAGGTAAATACCGCTCCAGCTGCAAAGAGTTCATCTTTGGTCAGATAGCGGTCATGAAACATATAACGCAACAGGCCATAAGCAGCACTAAAATATGCACTGGCTTCAAACAGATTCGCCGTCACATAGACCCAGGTATAGCGCAGGCCCAAAACAATCAGTGAAGAAAATAGAATTGCGCCGGCCACAAAGCTGAGTCCTAAAATGGTAAACATCGGCGTCTGGCGAATGACCTTGGCAATGACCAGTAACACCAGGACACCGAGCATCCAGGTGATTGCCCGATAGGGCAGGTTTTCATAACTCAACATGGACAAGATCAAAATCAGCAATTGTAAACAAAGCAGCCATGCTGAGGGCAGATGGGTAAAGCTGTGCCAGAACTGCTGCAAAGATTGCTTCATAATGCCCTTCTTGTTGCTATTCTTGTTACTATCTTCATGTAGGGAACACATTGTTATGGTTAGCCGCTTTTAACATAGCATGCTCAAAGTCGCTTGCAGATATGCGATTTGTATGAAAATTACTGAAATAACGCTGCACAAATCCAGCCAGCTCAATTCAATACGGCGTTTATACTAAAGAAAAAACTTGATGATATCTCCATAAAAAAAGCCCCTGACGGGGCTTTTTTTAGCGTAGCGGAGATCTTAGTGATCCGATGCGCCTGAGATACCAATACCAGTTTGTGAGCGTACAAACTGCGCATCAAAGGCTTTGCGTTCTGCCTGAGCCTGTGCCGAATTATCCGTCACAGAGAACAACCAGCAGCAGAAGAATGACAATGGCATCGCAAAAATTGCAGGGCCATTGAACGGGTTCACCGGCGTATCCGAAATACCCAAGGTGTCGACCCATACTGCTTTAGACAGCACAATCAAGGTTACTGCGGTTACCAGACCTGCAACACCACCAATCACGGCACCACGTGTCGTCAAGCCTTTCCAGAACATAGACAGCACCAGCACCGGGAAGTTGGCACATGCCGCAACCGAGAATGCCAGACCGACCATGAACGCTACGTTTTGTTTCTCGAACAGAATACCGAGAATCATCGCGAAGATCGCAAGACCTAAAGTTGCAATTTTAGACATGCGCAGTTCAGATTCAGGTGTAGTTTGGCCTTTTTTCAAGACGTTGGCATACAAGTCATGCGAAATTGCTGAGGCACCTGACAGGGTCAAACCTGCAACCACCGCAAGAATCGTTGCAAATGCGACTGCAGAAATGAAGCCCATGAACAGATCACCGCCCACTGCATCAGACAAGTGCACCGCAGCCATGTTATTACCACCAACCAGCTCCAGCTTGCCAGTCAATGCCATTTTCGCAACATCAAGGAATTGCGGGTTGTTCGATACATACAGAATCGCACCGAAACCAATGATGAAGGTGAGCAGGTAGAAATAACCAATAAAACCTGTCGCAACTACGACTGATTTACGCGCTTCTTTAGCATCTTTTACCGTGAAGAAACGCATTAAAATATGTGGAAGACCTGCTGTACCAAACATCAATGCCAGACCTAAAGAAATCGCATCAATCGGATTAGACGCCAGACTACCCGGACCCATGATTTTGGTCGCATCTGTCAGGCTCAAGTCATGTACTTTTGAGTAGACACCAATCGCCTGTTCAAACATGTTGGTAAAGCTGAAGCCCACACCTTTCATGACCATGAATGCCATAAAGGTTGCACCAGACAGCAACATCACCGCCTTGATGATCTGTACCCAAGTGGTTGCCAACATACCGCCGAACATCACGTAGGCCATCATTAACAAGCCAACGATCACAACTGCAATATTATAGTTTAGACCGAATAGGAGTTTGATCAGCTGACCTGCACCGACCATCTGTGCAATCAGGTAGAACGCCACAACGACTAACGAGCTCAAAGCCGCCAGAGTACGTACCGGTTTCTCCTGCAAACGGAAAGAAACCACGTCTGACAGGTTATATTTACCCAGGTTACGCAAACGCTCTGCGACCAGGAACAATACGATCGGCCAGCCGACCATAAAGCCCAGTGAGTAAAGCAAGCCATCAAAGCCTGACAGGAACACCATCGCGGAAATACCCAGGAAAGAAGCTGCTGACATATAGTCACCGGCAATCGCCAGGCCATTCTGAAAACCGGAAATACCGCCACCGGCCGTATAGAAGTCTTTGGTGCTGGTGGTTTGTTTCGCTGCCCATTTGGTAATGAACAGTGTTGCACCTACGAAAATCACAAACATGATAATTGCAGGCCAGTTGGTTGGTTGCTGTTCTGCGGCACCCAGATCAGGACCAGCAAAAGCCATACCTGAAGCCATAAGGGTGGTCGCCAGGGCAATAAGAGAATTCCATTTCATCTTAACGTGGTCCTTTTTCATGAGCGATTGCTTCAACTTCACGGATTGCTTCTTCGGTCAATTGATCCAGTTTGTTATTGGCAATGTAGGAATACACACCACACAAGAGAAACGACAAAACAATGATGCCCAGACCGAGTGGAATACCCCACGTGGTCACACCACCTGAAAGTGAAGACAATAGAAACTCTTTGTTATAGCCGACCAAAAGCATGAAGCCGACATAAACGAATAACATGATTGCCGTAAGCGTCCAGCTAAGACGACTTTTCTTGGCAACCATTTCTTTGAATTTTGGATTTTGTAGAATGCGATCTACTTGTACCTCATCCATAATTACTCTCCTGAAGCCCAACCTTGGGCCGACTATTTTTTAATTCGAATTATCACTGTTGCAAATTAACAATAATCGTAGGTGCTTGTAATTTAGACTTTGGTCGTTAAAAAATGATCAATTTAAACTGTAGCGTTCACGATGCGTTATCATAGCGGCATGCTCAGTACACATCAGGCTATATGAACAGTTGGCTCATCATAGGGGTACTCGCCCTCTATATCGCATTACTCTTTATCTGCGCTTTCTACGGGGAAAAACATGCCAGCCGGCTGAGTACCCGTGGGCGCATGCTATTGTTTAGTTTAACTTTAGGAGTGTACTGTTCCTCCTGGACCTTTTATGGCGCCACAGGTGCTGCGGTACGTGAAGGGATTATTTTCCTGCCGATTTACTTAGGCCCACTGCTCTTCGTTGCTGTCGGCTATGACATCTGGCGCCGTCTGGGACGGGTGAGACAGCATCATGCCATTTCTTCAATTGCCGACTTTGTCGCAGCACGCTATGGTAAAAGTGGTCCCCTCGCCTCGCTGGTAACTATTCTGGCAGTGGTGGCGATTGTGCCCTATCTGGCCTTGCAGTTACGTGCCATTGCCCTGAGTGCCGCTGTCATTCTGGAACCATCTGCCGGAATTGCCAACACCACCAATGGGGTGCTGTTTTTGACCGGTGTACTGGCCATTCTGGCGATGATCTTTGGCACCCGGCAGATTGCCAATACTGAACAGCATGGCGGTCTGATGCTGGCCGTGGCCTTTGAATCCTTTGTCAAGCTCTTTGCCCTGCTGGCAGTCGCCTGTTTCTTTATGTTTGAAGCACCAGGAAATATGGCACAGATCAGCACAGATATCAGTACCACCTTCCGTGATGTCCAGCTGTTTGGGGTTCCGCAAAGTTTCTGGGTTCAGACCTTGCTGGCAGCCCTGGCAGTTATCTGCCTGCCACGCCAGTTCCATGTGGCAGTGGTGGAGCTGCGTGATGAAAAACATATCCGCGGTGCACGGCGCTGGTTTGCGGTTTATCTGATTCTGACCACGCTGGCGATTATTCCGATTGCCAGCTGGGCATTGCATGCGGCGCCGCAATATCTGGCAATTCCAGATGTGGCGGTCCTGTCCTTACCCCTCAGCTATAATCAGGACTGGCTCACTTTATTGGCATTCTTGGGCGGCTTTTCCGCATCTACCGGGATGCTGCTGGTGTCTTCTGTGGCACTTTCCATCATGCTCAGTAATGATCTGATTATGCCAGCGCTATGGCGTTTGAAACTGATTTCCCGACATGATAAACGCTTGCCGCTGGTACTGAAATTTACCCGCCGGATCTGTATTCTGGGCGTGATGTTAATGGGCTTCCTGTTCTTCAACTTCTTTAATGATATTGATCAGCTTTCTGTTTTTGGCCTGTTGGCCTTTAGTGCGGTAGCACAATTCGCCCCTGCCCTGATCGGTGGCCTCTACTGGCGCGGTGGTAGTAAGCAGGGCGTATATGCGGGTCTGTTGACCGGTTTTGCCTTGTGGTCCTATACCCTGCTATTTCCCACCATTCTGCGCAGCCTGCCAGAAGCCTATCACCGCTTTAGCCAAAATCTGCTCACTAACGGCCCTTTTGGCTGGAACTGGTTACGTCCTGAAGCGCTGATCGGTTTCGAATCGTTTGATCCGCTGACGCATGGGGTGGTCTGGGCACTGGGCCTGAATACAATCCTATATATTTGGATCTCGCGGATTTTCCGTCCGAGTATTGCCGAACAGATTCAGGCTGAAAGTTTCTTCTATTATGAAACCAAGCCACTGCCATCGCAGAGTCCCTCAACTGAAGTCAGTTATTCGCATCAGGATGTGGCGCGTTTAAAAGTCGGCGATCTGATTACCCTGGCCAAGCGCATTACCGGTGAAGGGCCCACTACCCGCGCTTTTCAGCAATTTTGTACCCAAAACAGTGTCGAACTGAATGAAAATAGCAGCGCCAATGGCATGTGGTGGCGTTTTACCGAACAATATCTGGCCGGTACCATCGGGGCAGCTTCGGCACGTACCCTGCTGACCACGGCCATGGTCAATAATGGCCTGGCCTTGGGTCAGGTCGCCAACATTCTCGATCAGGCCTCGCAATGGCAACGTTTTAACCAGAATCTGATCATGACCATGATTGATCACATGACCCAAGGGGTCAGCGTAGTCGATGAAAACATGTGTCTGGTGGCCTGGAATAATCAGTATCTGAAACTGTTCGATTATCCGACCGATATTGTCTATGTCGGCTGTCCAATCGCAGATCTGATCCGTTATAACGCCGAACGTGGTGAATGTGGGCCGGGTTCGGTCGAAGAACATGTCCGCAAGCGTATTCACTGGATGCAGGTCGGCAGTGCCCATGAATTTGAACGGATTCGTAAAGATGGCCGGGTCATTCAGATGCGTGGTAATCCGATCGAAGGGGGTGGTTTCGTTACGACTTTTGCCGATATTACTGCCTTCCGTGAAAATGAAGCCGTCTTGGAAGCCCGGGTTCAGGATCGTACCCAACAGCTGGCAGATGCCTTGTCCGAACAGCAACTGGCGCGTGAACAGGCCGACAAAGCCAATATGTCGAAAAGCCGCTTTATTGCCGCCGCCAGTCATGACCTGTTGCAGCCGATGCATGCGGCGCGTCTGTTCAGTACTGCCTTGGAACAAAGCGTGCAAAATGACGAAGACCGCAAGACCTTGCAGCAACTAGATCGTGCCCTGCATGGTGCAGAAAGCATGCTGTCTGCGCTACTGGATATTGCCCGACTGGAAGGCGGTACCATTCAGCCGAAACGTCAGGCCTATCCGCTACATGACCTGCTCAGTGATCTGGAACTGCAGTTTAAATCCATTGCGGCACAACGTGGCATTCAATTCAGTGTACATGATGCGCAGTTCTGGATTGATACCGATCCACAGTGGATTCGCCGGATTATCCAGAACTTTGTCAGTAATGCGCTGCGTTATACCGCCAAAGGTAAAGTGATGGTCGGGGTCTTACGCTCCAGTACCAAACCGAATCATATCCGCATTGGCGTCTGGGATACCGGACCGGGGATTGCCGAAGAACAACGTATCAAGCTGTTTCAGGAGTTTGAACGTTGCGGCCATACCTCTCCATGGGGTGAACAGGGCCTTGGACTGGGTCTGGCCATCGTACAACGCATGACCAGCATGCTGGATTATCCTGTGCATGTGTATTCGGCGCTGGGCAAAGGCTCCTGTTTTATGATTGAAGTGCCTGTCATCGCAGCACCCAAAGTCGTCGCTGCACCTGTTCAGGCCGTACCACTAAAAACCAAGGCGTTTAAAATCCTGTGTCTGGATAATGATGAAACCATTCTGGAAGGGATGGCGACCTTGTTGAGCAAATGGGGTTATCAAGTCTTTAAAGCCACCGAACCAGAGCAGGCATTGAGGCTGATTCAGCAGGAAAATATTCAGGTCTGGCTGGTCGATCAGCATCTCAATCAGAACAAGATCGGTTTAGACTTTATTCTGGAACAGCGCCGCAATGATGTTCCGGTGGCGCTGATTACTGCCGATTCCGATCCGGAATTGCCACAGCGCCTGAAAGAGCTGAATATTGTATTGCTGAAAAAACCACTGAAACCTGCATCCTTACGATCATGGTTATCCGGACTGAAAATTTCTGATTCCTAAGATTGTATTGCATTCATGAATGCCCATTTTAAAGCTTAAAATGGGCATTTTTTATACTCAACTGCCACAGAAAATCACCTAGCTTGCATAAAATTTATTCTAATGTGCTAAAAGCAGCAAATATGCCGAAAATACAGCCGAATAAATTGACCAAAATGTTCATTTTCTAATTCACCATGGCAAAAAATGACCAATCTGTACCTGTACAGCAGTACACTTATTTACAATTAATTATCTATTTGTTTTAACTCATAATTAAAGGGTAATTTTCCAGCACTATAACTTTAGTCGTATTTTTTATCAGCTATGCTTGGCTCTAAAAATAGAGGAATAAGAAACGATCAGTTTCCATCTCATACATGCCTTGATTGTTTGGGTAGCTGATCTTTCTGCATATCGGAGTTCTTCACATGAACATAGATCAAAACCATGGCCTGAATCAGGCCCAGCAGTTCCACCGTCAATATGGCGCCAATGCCTTATTGCCAAGCATTGACTGGGCACAGATCTTTAAATACAGCAAGCTGAATGATGCCCAGTATCAGGCGCTGGAAACGCTGTATCAGAGTGCAGTCCCGCTGGCACTGCAAGTTTTTGATGAATTACATTTTGATGTCTTTGAACCTTATGCTTACAAGCCGCAAGGACTGGGTCTGTTTGAACGGATTGCCGAGCAGGAAGACAAACTGCTTCAGTCTTTAGAAGCTGAAACAGCGGATCTGCCGGCGCAAACTCGTCATCAGATCTGGAGCATGTTGCTGCGTGGTGGTGCCGTCCTGGTGTTTAAGGCCTGGCTGGGTAAAGTCAAAAACGAAGATAACTGTCTGGATACCAGCCAGTTTGACGAGCTGTCTGATTTACTATTTATTAAAACCTGCCCGCATGAGCTAGCGCAGCGTTTACATGTCGATCCGAACACGCGCGATGATCATATCTTCCTGATGTATGACAATGAAGTCTATCTGGACCGTTTTAACAGTCTGGAAACGGCTGCACTCTTTGTCGATCTGGGTGTTTATGATGCGACTTTCCTGAGCCTGCGAGATGATCGCGTGGCAGAGTATCTGAAATCCAAAGGTTATGTCACCGAAGATCAGATCGATGAATTGCAATGTGCCTTAAATCCATTATTCTGCGATGATTTCACCCGCAAGCAGGATTATATTGCTTAATATATGCATGCTTTTTCACTGAATTATTCAGATAAAAAAAGACCTCCAAGGAGGCCTTTTTCCATGCGGATATACAGAACTTACATTTTCCGGTCTTCAATATTCAGTGCATTAATGGCCAATACCGCTTGTGTCCGGTTTTGTACGCCAAGCTTACGGAAAATTGCAGTCACATGCGCTTTAATGGTCGCTTCTGATACGTCCAGTTCATAAGCAATCTGCTTATTCAGCAAGCCTTCGGCCACCATCATCAATACCCGGAACTGTTGTGGGGTCAAAGACTGGATCCGTTCCGCCAAAGCCGTTTCATCGGCAGCACGCGGGTCAAAGTTCATGTTGGCTGGCAGATTTGGCGGCAACCAGATCTCGCCTTCCAGCACTTCGCGAATCGCTTCACCAATATGGCTTGGATGGGCAGATTTTGGAATATAGCCCATGGCACCATGCGCAATGGCACGCTGGATAATACTGACTTCTTCATGCGCAGACACGACAATAATCGGCAGCGACGGATATTGCGCGCGGACGTGTACCAAGGCAGAAAAACCTGATGCGCCTGGCAAATTTAAATCCAGCAGCACAAGATCAGGCTCGGGGCCATTTTCTAGACGTTCATAAAATTCATTGACTGCCGCAGTTTCATGAATCTGGGCTTGTGGCAGGCTATAACGTACAGCCTGAATCAAGGCATGACGAAATAGTGGATGATCATCAACGATTAAAATATTCATAGGCAACGTGTGAGAGATCTTGGCACGGTAGACCCTATTCTAACCACACAACCCGGTTAAGGATATGCAAGACTCTACAATTTTTAAAATAATATGCAGTTTTTCTTCAAAATCACCATTTTTCGCGGTATTTCAATAATTATTTAATTCTCATCACTTTTTTATATATAACGTATTCCTAAATTAAAAAGCTTAGCTATATTCAATATAAATCTACATATCAAAAACTTATATTAAAATTAATGCTTATAAACCAGGCTTTTTTCATATATCGAAAAATCAGATAACTTTTCAGCTTTTCGTTATTTTACAGCCCGGCACTGAATCGGGATTAATAAGGACATTCCGAGATTACTCCTATTTTTTAGGTTCTAAACATGTCTAATTTTAATGCGCAAAAACCCTTAAATATTGTTGCCGTATCGGGTGGTTTAAATCATCCGTCTAAAACTGAAGCCTTGGTTCAGGCCATTATTGATGAACTGGGTGAAGCGACACCAATTCATGTACATTTTATTAAATTTAGTGAAATTGGTTCGCTCTTGGGTGGTGCGATTTATCGTAATCAATTACCGCAGCGCGTTCAGGATGATCTGGCCGCCGTCGAAGCTGCAGATGCACTGATTGTTGGTACACCCGTATATCGCGCTTCATTTACCGGCTTGTTTAAACATTTCTTTGATTTTGTCGAGCAGACTGCACTGGTCGATGTACCGGTACTTTTAGCGGCTTCAGGTGGTAGTGACCGACATGCGCTGGTGCTCGAACATCAATTACGTCCATTATTCAGCTTTTTCCAGGCTCAGACTTTACCGATTGGCGTGTATGCGACTGATCGTGATTTCACTCCTGAATATACCATTCACAGTGAATTGCTCCGCGATCGTATTACCCTGGCAGTAGCACGTGCCCTGCCTATTCTGGAATGGGCACCGGCCAAAGGACAACGTGCCGAAGTCATTAAAGCAAAAACCCAACAGGCCAACCAGAACTTGAGCATCAATAAACAAATCGAACAAGAAGAAGTCTTGCCCTCTGCGGCTGTACCAAGTCTGGATGCAGCAGAATCCCGCTTGCACAGTAAAAAATCAGCGCAAACGCAAGTTGCTTGATCAGCGATTTTCACTTCGAGGGTTGAAATATGTCACAACAGCAAATACAGCAAGACATCAAATTTGCATATTGGGTTCCGAATGTCAGTGGCGGTTTTGTCGTCAGTACCATCGAACAGCGTACCGACTGGAGCTATGAATATAACGTGCGTCTGGCACAAGCAGCAGAAAAAAGCGGTTTTGAATATGGCCTGACCCAGATTCGTTTTGCGTCAAGCTATGGTGCAGAAAACCAGCATGAATCTGTCAGCTTCAGTCATGCCTTGCTCGCACAAACCAGCAAGATCAAGTTAATTGCAGCAATTTTACCCGGGCCGTGGAAACCTGCGCTTGCGGCAAAACAATTGGCCAGCATTAACCAGCTCAGCAATGGCCGGATTGCGATTAACGTGGTCAGTGGCTGGTTCCGTGGCGAATTTGATGCGATTGGCGAAGCATGGCCAGAGCATGACCAGCGTTATGCCCGTTCAGAAGAGTTTATTCGCAGTTTGCGCGGAATCTGGAATACGGATCACTTTAATTTTGATGGCAAGTTCTATCAATTTAAAGACTATACCTTACGCCCACAACCGCTCCCGGATAAACCGGTCGAAATTTTTCAGGGTGGCAGTTCACGTGCGGCGCGCGATATGGCTTCACGTGTTTCAGACTGGTATTTCACCAATGGCAACACCCCTGAAGAGCTGAAAAAACAGATTGATGATATTCGCGAAAAAGCCCGGGCCAATAATCACACTGTAAAAATTGGGGTCAATGCCTTTATCATCGCACGTGATACTGAAGAACAAGCTAAAGCGGTGTTACAGGAAATTATTGATAAGGCCAATATCAAAGCAGTGAAAAATTTTGCTGAAGCGACACGTGAAGCCGGTGCCTCGACAACTGAAGGCGAAGGCAACTGGGCAAAATCAAGTTTTGAAGATTTAGTCCAGTATAACGACGGTTTCAAGACCAATTTAATTGGCACACCGCAGCAAATTGCTGAACGTATTGTAGTTTTAAAAAATATTGGAGTCGATCTGGTGCTTTCCGGTTTCTTGCACTGTGTTGAAGAAGTCGAATATTTTGGAGAAAAGGTGTTGCCATTGGTGCGTGAGCTAGAAGTACAACAACAGCAGGTTGTACAGGCTAAATCCGCTTAAATCTAAGTGGTGCTTATGCCCAAATATTATAATAATGACGGCACATTGCAAATTTTCCCCTCAAGGCTCGGCTTGAGGGGTTTTTTATCCGGACAGAAACCAAGCAGTCCAGTAAAGCGCTAGCCGGATTTAGCTTTCCTGCCTACAATGGGATGCAATTGCAAGAATAGACGTTTTAACTATGTATACCGGTATTGTCCAAGGCCTGGAACAGGTCATCGAGATTCGCAAAGGCGATGGTTTTATTACCCTGTTGGTCAGTGATCAGCACGGCTTTTTTGCAGATGTGTTTATTGGCGCCAGTGTGGCAGTAAATGGTGTCTGTCTCACGGTGACCACGATTGACCGGGCGCAGAAACAGATTCATTTTGATATTTCCAATGTCACCTTGGCGCTTACCACCTTGAAAGCCTTAAAAATTGGTGATGAAGTGAATATTGAACGCTCTGCCAAAGTCGGTGCAGAAAACGGTGGACATAATCTGTATGGCCATATTGAAGGCAGGGCTAAGGTCATCCAGATTGAAGCTCGCGGTGAAACCCTGCATATCGATTTACAGATTCCAGAGGGTAATATCAAGTACTTCTTCCTAAAAGGCTTTATTGGGCTAAATGGCTGCAGCCTGACCGTGAACCGTGTCGATCGTGCCCACAGTGAAATTTCGATTGACCTGATTCCAGAAACCTTGCGTCTGACCACCTGGAAGCACATCCAGGTGGGCGATACAGTGAATTATGAAATTGACCAGATGACCCGTACTTTGGTGGATACTCTGGAAAATATTTATCAAGCCAAAGCTTAATGGTATAAAGAGACTGGTACGTGCAAAAATCAGTCTCCTATCATATTAATATTTTAATACTATTCCATCGGTAGCAGATTGCCTAAAATGCAGGCTAACTCCCTGATTTAAGAAAGTACCATGCATCTGATCTGGTTTCGCCAAGACCTTCGAATTCAAGACCATGCCGCTTTGTGGCATGCCACTCAACAAGGCCCCTGTGTGGCTTTGGTGGTGCTTTCTCCTGAGCAATGGCAGTTACATCAAGATGCGCCGATCAAAATCGATTTTTATCTGCGACGGCTACAGGTTTTCAAACAGCAACTAGAACAACTGAATATTCCTTTAATTGTGCGAGAAGTCGGCTTGTGGCGTAATCTTGCTGATGAGATGTTAGCACTCTGCCAAAACTTGCAGATTGATAGTGTGCATGCACATATTGAAGTTGGGGTCAATGAACTACAGCGTGATTTCAAGGTTCAGCAACGACTGGAACAGCAGCAGATTCGGGTCGAGCTGTATCATGATCGCACCCTCTTTCCATTGGCGAGTATCCGCAATCAGTCCAATCAACCCTATCAAGTCTATAGTGCCTTTAAGAAAAAATGCTATGAGCGGCTGATTCTCGATGTGCCTTCTGCTTATCCTGTGATTGCGTCTCAGGACTTGCTCGAATTGCCTGCAGAGCTGACACATTTTGATCTGGAAAAGTTTGCGGGTCGCTATTCAATAGAAAATTCTGAAAAACTTTGGCCCGTAGATGAAACTCATGCCCTACAGATGCTGGATGATTTTATCGAAGACCGCTTAAGCAGCTATCAAACAGATCGTGATATTCCAGCGCTTAATGGCACCAGTCAACTCTCGCCTTATTTAAATATCGGCATTCTCTCGATCCGCCAGTGCATTCAGGCGCTGTTTAAACAACATCATGGCTATTTCCAGATCGATGATCTCGGTCAACAAACCTGGCTGGATGAACTGCTGTGGCGTGAGTTTTATCAGCATACCCTGTTCGATTTTCCCCGCGTTTCCAGACATCGCCCGTTTAAAGAAAATACCGATAAAATCCAGTGGCGGCATGCACCTGAAGATTTGGCAGCCTGGCAACAGGGCCAAACCGGGATCCCGATTGTAGATGCCGGGATGCGGCAGCTACTGGCCACCGGCTGGATGCATAATCGGGTGCGCATGATTACCGCAATGTTCCTGTGCAAAAACCTGCTGATCGATTGGCGTTTGGGAGAAAGCTGGTTCATGCAGCAGCTGATTGATGGTGATCTGGCAGCCAATAATGGCGGATGGCAATGGTGTGCTTCGACGGGTATGGATGCGGTGCCTTATTTCCGGATTTTCAATCCGGTCAGCCAGTCACAGAAGTTCGACCCGAATGGGGATTATATCCGTCAGTGGGTGCCTGAACTGGCGCATCTAGATGCCAAAAGCATTCATGAACCCTACGCCAAAAACCCTGACCGTGAACTGGACTATCCAAAACCGCTTGTGGATTTAAAATCTTCCCGTGTCCGGGCAATCGAGGCTTTTAAGCAGCTTTAAAAAAGACCCGTCATCTTAAAAATAATAAAACAGCTTCTCATATAGAGGCTGTTTTATTATTAGGATCAGGAATAAAAACTTGGATCAGGCACTTTTCCGGTCAGCACCCATTCCCCCACTTCCTGATATTTATAATCCACCGGATCATGCAAGGTTTGAGTCCGAACATTACGCCAGAACCGGTCCAGATTCAGTTGCGCAGTCGTTGCCCGTGCACCCATGACCTGAAAAATATTCTGGGTGATATATAAAGAGCTATTGGTCGCGGCAATTTTGGCGGTGGCAATCGCAATCGAGACTTCACCACGCTGCTCGGCAGTCAGATCAGGGCCGATATTCCAAGCTTTCTGCAAGGTCTGAATGGCTTGATCTGCCAATAAACGCACGCTTTCCAGCTGCACATAAAACTCGGCAAAATGCTTTTGGGTAAAAGGATCATTCACTGCATGTTCAACCAAGGATTTTGACCAGGCTTTTTGGGTTTGTACGGTCTGTTTGGCAACTTCAAAAGCCCCTTCGGCGACACCGAGAAACATATGCACAAATATCAGCTGCGCAATCAATGGACGTAAACTGGAATACGGCGTACTCAGTGGCCCCGGATTGAGCAGCAATTCATCCCGGTGAATGTTGACCTGTTCAAAATGACTGGTGCCGCTGTCAGTCTGGCGCTGGCCCATATTGTTCCAGTCGCCTAGAAAGCTCACACCCTGTCGCTGGGTAGGAATCACGCCAATCAGCAATTTTCCTGCTTCGTTATAACCTGAACACAGCAACATATCCGAATCGATCGAACCAGAACAAAAGCTTTTATCACCATGGAAAATATATTCATGTTCTGAGACTTGAGTTGCCGTGGTACGACGATCCAGCGGATTGAGAGTATTGCCCCAGAACAGATTATTTTGGACAGTCTGTGCAAACCATTTGCCATATTGCTCGGGTTGGGAAAATAGCTGTACGGTGGCAATCAATAAATGATGAAATCCATAAATATGCGCCAGAGAGCTATCGACCTGCGCCAGGGTCTGAATGGTTTTAAAAATTGTCCGCCAGTCTGCACCCTGTCCACCATAGGCAACAGGAATAGACAAGCCGAGCAGACCACTGTTACGGATCAGGTCTCGTTCATGCTTGGGATTACCGCCCTGCTTGTCTCGCACTGCGGCAGTTTGGGCAAATTGTTCTGCCAGTTTCTGGGCAATATCGACAGGAGATTGATCTAAATATGGTGATCGTACATTCATTATTTTAACTCATGTTCAGCATGTGGGCAGCTTAGCAGATCAAGACGTTGCGCTATATTCGAAAGCATGCAGAGCTTATTCCTGATCTAAAAATACCGGCTGCGTGCAGCCGGTATTTTGCTTGTGGACTTTAGCTATTTAACGAGGATTGGCTTGTACTTCTGCAATCAGATGATCCACCACTTGTGGTTCAGCCAATGTCGAGGTATCGCCCAGGCTATCCAGCTCATTGGCTGCAATCTTTCTCAAGATCCGGCGCATGATTTTCCCTGAACGGGTTTTGGGCAAAGCGGGTGCCCAGTACAGTGCATCGGGTGTCGCCACTGGCCCCAAAATCTTGCGCACCCAGCTCACCAGTTCAGCACGCAATTCATCTGAACTGGTCACGTCGGCCTGTAAGGTGACAAAGGCACAAATTCCCTGCCCTTTAATGTCATGCGGCATACCCACCACAGCAGCCTCAGCCACTGCTTCATGCGCCACCAGCGCACTTTCAACTTCAGCTGTGCCTAAACGGTGTCCGGACACATTCAGCACATCATCGACCCGGCCAGTAATCCAGTAATAACCGTCTTTATCGCGACGCGCGCCATCTCCGGTAAAATAAGTACCCGGATAAGTCGAGAAATAGGCTTCGATAAAACGTTCCGGATCACCCCAGATGGTTCGCATCTGGCCCGGCCAGGAATCTTTAATCACCAGATTGCCTTCAGCTTCGCCTTCCAGCTCCTTACCATCCGCATCGACAATCGCAGGTTGTACCCCAAAGAAAGGCCGTGTTGCAGAACCCGGTTTCAAATCAGTCGCGCCTGGCAATGGCGTAATCATAAAACCGCCGGTTTCCGTCTGCCACCAGGTATCAATGACGGGACAGCGACTTTCACCGACCACGGTGTAATACCAGTTCCAGGCTTCAGGATTAATCGGCTCACCCACCGAACCTAAAATTCTCAGGCTGCTGCGGTCACTTTCCCGCACAAAGGCATCGCCTTCACGCATCATGGCGCGGATGGCTGTCGGTGCGGTATAGAGAATGGTGACGTTATGCTTATCGACAATGTGTCCGGTACGCGCCCAGCTCGGATACTGCGGAACACCCTCGAACATAAGAGTCGTGGTGCCATTCGACAGGGGGCCATACAGCACATAGGAATGTCCGGTAATCCAGCCGACATCTGCGGTACACCAAAAGATATCATCCTGTTTGATGTCAAACACTTCGCGGAAACTGCAATTCACATAAGTCAAATAACCGCCCGTGGTATGCATCACGCCCTTGGGCTTGCCGGTCGAACCTGAGGTATACAGGATAAATAGCGGATCTTCGGCATTCATCGGTTCCGGTGGGCAAATGTCATTCACCGACATGATTTCCATGTGATACCACAGGTCGCGCCCCTCTTGCATTTCAATCGGGTTGCCGGTGCGATGCACCACTATTACATTTTGAATGGAGTCTGTACCAGCCAGTTTCAGGGCTTCATCAACATTGGCTTTCAGCGGAATCGGTTTCCCGCCACGCATACCGGAATCGGCCGTAATCACCATTTTGGCCTGACAGTCTTCAATCCGGCTGGCCAGAGAATCAGGTGAAAATCCACCAAATACCACGCAATGCACCGCCCCGATGCGTGCGCAGGCCAGCATGGCAATCGCGGCTTCAGAGACCATGGGCATGTACAGCATCACCCGGTCGCCTTTAGCAATGCCATTTTTTTTCAGCACATTGGCGAAACGGCAGGTTTCGTCATGCAACTCGGCAAAAGAAATAATCTTGTGCCGTGAAGGATGATCCCCTTCCCAGATAATGGCCGGCTTATAGGGATGTTCTTTCAGATGACGGTCCAGACAGTTGGCGCTGACATTGAGCTGACCATCAGCAAACCATTCAATTTTAAAATTGTCGGGATCGAAACTGGTATTTTTGACTTGGGTAAAAGGCTTGATCCAGTCCAGACGTTGTGCCTGTTCTGTCCAGAATGCTTCTGGCTGCTCGATGGAATGTTGATAACGTTCGAAATACTGGTCTTCAAGCGTGCGTGCTGTTTTTTTAAAATCTTCGGGTACTGGATAGATCTCTTGCATATGTCACTTCCTTGATTTTGTTCTATCTCATCACGAGAGGTTAATGCTGTGTTGTTGATTGTTTTTTATGCATAATGGCAGTATGGCCTGCTTATTTCGAATCCGGCAATCATGCTTTCGTCGTAGATTATTTATTCAAATTCAAACAAAATAAAGCATAACTTACAGTACAGAATAGGACTTACGCACTATTATTTATAGATTCTCTGTGGTAGCAGATGATTTTTATCGAGAATAAAGTCATCAATGAAGTTTTTGATAACTGGTCTAAATAATTTCTTCTGCCAACGATATACATTTT
>NZ_VPAQ01000023.1:0-47591 GCF_013419135.1 Acinetobacter sp. YH12100
TCAGCTTGCTTCAAGATACTCATGATCAAGCTGTCTGAATACTTAGATGTTTTCATAGAAAATCTCCTTAAATCAAGGTTATTCGATTTTCTACTTTTAAACTCAATTATTTTTAGGGGGGATTACCATGGTAAGTGTATCGGTGTCATTGATCTAGATTTGGAGAATCATCAACCGAATAAAATTAAATCTCAGCTAAATGATGGGAATTTTATAATTATTGGTAAAATCACCAAAATAATTAATGAAGATCAAACTATTAATTTATTACAACGTAATGTAATAACACCACTCTTATCCCTTGTTGAGCGTATTTCTTTATTAATTGAAGCAATTAATAGTAGTAAAGAAGATTACGAAATTTCAGAATCGAAAATTTCGGAAATCTTAGCCTTTAAAGATCGTACTTATTCTATTATTAATGCCTTATTGGATATTTTTATTGAAGGGCCAGCAATGAGAGTTAGAGCTATGTCAATTTGTATTTAACCCTCACCCCAGCCCTCTCCCACAGGGAGAGGGAGCGCCATTTGATTTAGTGTCTGCATGGATTTCACAATGGAATTCCCTCTCCTCTCAGGAGAGGGTTAGGGAGAGGTGCTTTTATCCAATTAAAAAACCCTCTTCCCCCGCCTTCTCCCAAAGGGAGAAGGAGCTTTCATCCTTTATTCACTTGCAATTCAATGCACACTTGCCATAAGTGTTCTAAAACCACATCCGTCCGCCCCAACACATCATGATTCCAATACCTTACAACGGTTAAACCCAATGCCTCTAAAAACTTCGTCCGTTCATCATCATATTCCACAGCATCATCCGCTCCATGCTGACTACCATCCAACTCAATCACTAAACCAATTTCATGACAGTAAAAATCTACAATATACGGCACAATCACGTGCTGACGACGGAACTTCAGATTCATAAAACGCTTGGCACGGAGTATTTGCCACATCATATTTTCAGCATCGGTGGCGGTGTGGCGCATGGATTTGGAGAATTGTAATAGTTGGGGATCGAGCTTTTTATTCATAGGCTTATGTTTTTATTATTTTCTTTAGATTAGCAAATTTTATAACCTCTCCCTAGCCCTCTCCTAAAAGGAGAGGGAACGTTCATTATTAAATTAATTGATGGCATCTAATCAGTTACGACTCCCTCTGGGAGAGGATTAGGGAGAGGTGAATCTTAAAATAGCCCTCACCCTCGCGCACTCAGAATATATTCTGAGGATGCTCATCCCCCAAAGGGAGAAAAATCTTAAAGTATCCCATGCCTTAAAAACATCTCTAAGCCACTCACCTTCTTGATATATCTCAAGCGTTCTTTTTCTACTTTAATCTGCTGCTTTATGGCCAAAGTATCTTCATCAATCTGCTTATACAGGTCAGCAATTTGAACTTTCCCTTTCGCCTTTTTTACTGCAATTCTGGTTTTCGATGACCAAACTAACCTATTGATCAATGTATCAATTTGACCTTGTAATGTCTGACTTTGCGCATCTAACGCCAGTTGATAAAGCTTGATTTGTTCTGCAGTTAAACTCTTTTGTGAAGGATCTCGGTCTTGTTCAATCTGAAGCTGCATTTTCAATAAAGCAAATAAATCCTGCTTTTCATAAGCTTGATTGGCATGTTGCAACAACTCTGTCTTTTTTATTTTCTTGACATCATTCGCTTCACGGTCAGGATGAATGGCCGCCGCAATTTTTAAATACACGGTTTTCAATGACTGCTCTGCCATCGCTGCTGCCTGCGCCTGTTTTTCCTGCTGGCGTTTTAATCTGGCTTGCTCACGTACTTGTTGAAAATGTTCACTATCCCATTCTTCAAATACATCTGTGTCGGCCTGATCTATATCATTTTGATCTTCGGAAAAACCTTCTGATGCATTGGTCTTTTTCTGATTTTTTCTGTGTTGGACATGTTCATTGAGCTGCTGATAGTAACTATCAATTTCATTGACCTTATGCGCTTCCTGCACCGACATTGCCTGTGAATCTTTTAAGTAAGCCGCCAGGGATTGAATTTTTTCATCCAGTACGACGATCTCGGCCTTGGAAAATTCTGCCTCATGCAGATGCTGCCACAATTGTTCAAGCTGCTCAAACAAAACACCATGCAATTCATGATAGACCGGTATGAAATTTTGCTGTGTATATTGTCGAATCTCTTCTTCAGCCTGCTGCCACTGTGCCAGCTCAAGCTTCTGCTGTTCAATTTTATCAATCAGGCGATCCAGCTTTTTCTGCTGTGTCGAAAGCGCTGTGAATGGCTGAATCATGGTTTTTAAATTGAAAGACATGATATTCAAAATAAGCAGGACAGATTATTAAGTTTAACGGTTTTATGAGACAGGTGTATGCCAGTTATCGACACAAATATACACCTTATGCAAATAAATTTTGTTTAATATCAAACAATATAACAATAACTTAATTTGTGACTGTGCTGAAAGGAGATTCAGATGGCAACTCAGGCAGATTTAATCTTTAATCAGGAACTCGCTGCATGGGTACAAGCGCTAGGATCTGTGTTTGCAATTTTTGTCGCCATTAGTGTGCCCTTATATTTAAATCATTTGGCACAAAATCGTGATAATGCCTTACAAGACATGCAAAAACAAAAATTCTTTGTCACGATGCTGCCGACACTTTATCGTATTCGCCGTTATAGTGCTGACTTCATTGAACAAATGCAGTTACATCAGCAAAGTACTCAAAATATCTTACATACGCTAGAAACTGAATATCTGGAATTAATTCCGGTCTTTTCTAAAGAACTGCATATATTTGTACATAGTCAAATTTATGACCCAAACCTGAATCAATTGGCATTTGAACTGTTTCATTCCGAGGAAATTCTGCAACAACATTTATTACAGCCTAAAAACCAGAAACAGCTCAAGCATCAAGCTTTACTGACCCAACATAGCCAGTATATTCATGATGCGAGCCATCAGTTAATTAAACAGATTGAAAAGAGCCATCACCTACAACCTTAAATTGCCTTTTCAGGCCATCAATGTGTAGGCAAATGGCGCAAACAAAATGATTATTCAACAATGACACGACCATTTAATGGCTGTACCGGACGATTATTCGGATGCCCCATTAATTTGGAAAATTCACCAATCTGTTTGGCTGAAGCCTGTTGGATCTCTTTTAAAATGAGCCAGCGCACACCCTCTGAACAAGGTGGGGTGGTCAGTGAGCCACTAAAGCGATAATAATCCAGATTTTTAGGCAGCAACTGATTGACAGGCTGTGGGGTTTTTAACACGACTTTTTCCCCCTGCTTTTTCGGCAAACGTTTCCACATCTGTTTTAGCATCTGGCTGTCCTGCCCCTGCTCAAACATCATGCCAACCACTGCCAGCTCACCATCAGCATTGGCATGGACAAAATGAATCTCTAAAGGATAACTTTTACCTTGAATCAGGTTCTCACTCGGACTATGCAAATGGAACTGTTTCAGTTCAAAACGCTCCCCATCTAGCTCCAGCTCACCACCTTCGGCAAAGTCCACCTGAATGGTATGACCTTTATTTTCAATGGCGTGAATCATGGTGTTATAACTAAATTTCAGCGGTTCCAGTTGTGCTTTTACCGTCCGCTCAATATTAATTGGTGACTGATTCGCACCATCACAGGCAGTATATTTCTGGCTTAAATTCGACCATTGTTCAGGCTGCATATAGCCCCAATTGGCATCTGCATAGCCTGCCGTACTCAAACCAAGCACTGTTAAAAATGTGAATATTTTTTTCACAATAATTTTCCCTATTAGAACCGTAATCAATAATTTTTCATTTAGAAAACAAATTTTTAGGCTTATGACTGCCTCATTTTTCAGAGCACAAACTACAGATTTTTACTTAATTTTGGTGAATCAATTACAAATTTCCAAACACTTAAGTCTATGAAAAGATAGAGCATTTAGAACTTATTATTTAAATTTCAATAAGATAATCATTTTAATGTCCTAAACCAACTTGGAATAAAGTGTGAGCTGAATCACAATTAAAGTGATGAATATTTATGCAATATTTACATGAAACTTCTAGTTAGCTCATAAATAAATCTGATTATAAATTCGCTCTATTTTTCAATAATATATTTTATATTCAAAAGCTTACATAAAAACAGCAGTAAATAAACCTACCGCATTGCTAGACTCGGTGCAACGCATAAAATAGGAGCCGCCGAATGGATTGGGCCTCAATCTTTATTCAGGATACAACTTGGGCATTTGCATCAGAGATTTTGCTGCGTTGTATGTTGATGTACATCATGATTATCCTGTTTTTACGTCTGACAGGAAAACGTGGTGTGCGGCAACTTTCGATCTTTGAAGTTGCGATCATTCTGTCCTTGGGCTCAATTGCCGGCGACCCGATGTTTACTGAAGATATTCCTCTGATTCAGGCTGTTCTGGTCATGTCGGTGATTATCTTGATGTATCGCCTGACCACCTGGCTGATGATGAAATATCAATGGTTTGAAGACCTACTGGAAGGCAAACCAATTTATATCGTGGAAGATGGCCTGCTGGTCATCGAAGAGATTAAAAAAGGCAAAATGTCACATGATGAATTCTTTGCCGAAATGCGCCAGCAAGGTGTTGAACATCTCGGTCAGGTGCGTACCGGTTTACTGGAAACTGATGGCAAATTCAGTGTGTTATATTTTAGTGATGATCAGGTGAAATACGGCCTACCGTTATTTCCTAAAACCTGCTCGATCGTCGAACAGGTGCAAGCAGAGCGTTTATATGCCTGTATTTACTGTGGTCAGGTTCAAAACCTGGTCAAAGCGACACAACAATGTCCTCGCTGCAAATCAGCACAGTGGGCTGAAGCGATTAATTGTTTACGCATCACTTGAATTAAAGCTGATTCAGCCGTTGTAAATGCGTGAAAATTTCAGGTAGCTGCTGGATTTTATATTGGATTTCTTCGGCATCAGGATGAAAGCCCTGCATCCACAAGGCATGCATTCCGGCATTTTTTGCCCCTTGTATATCATTGATTGGATGATCGCCAATATATAAACAATGTTCAGGCAAGACGCCTAAACGTTGTGCAGTAATCTGGAAAATTTCTGGCTGTGGTTTGTTAAAACCGACTAAACCCGAACTGATGATTTCCTCGAAATAATCGGCAATGCCCAAACCTCGAATGGTATTTAAACGGGTGTCGTGTCCACCATTGGAAACAATCGCCAGTTGATAGCCTTGGGATTTCAACTGTTCTAGTACCTGTTTGGCATCCGGCATTTCTACAGCGCAGCGACCAAACTGGCTAAACCAGAACTGTGCCAGCTCATCTATGCTGGGTGGATTTAACCAGGATAGCTCCTGTAATAATGCATAAGCTGCCGAAGCCCCGATGCTGCCATGCGTTAGCAATTCCTTTTTAGGATAACCGCCATTATCGATGCGCCGTACAATCTCGATAATTTTTTCTGGTTCGACCTGTGCAAATGCAGATGCATAATATTCTGCCAGATAACGGCTATAGGCTTGGGCCGTTAGATCACGATGAGTCAAGGTATTGTCGAGGTCAAATAAAACAGCTTGAATGGTCACATGCAAATCCAAACATAAAATTAAGCTTATGTTAGCAAGTTTCACACAATACACCTCTATTCATCAGGACTAAGCTTGGTATAAAAGGGATAAACTGTAGCAGCAAGAATTTGCTTGAATATTCATTATTTTTGTCGAATATTTATATAAAAAAATCCCACCAAGTGGTGGGATTTTTTATTAAGCGTTATATCATCAATTAGAAGCTATATTTGCTCATTAAACCAATACGATTATCTTTGAATTTATCATTATTAAAGTCTTTACGCTCACCGTTGACATACTCAACACCAAACTCAAGTGGTTTAACAGGTGAATACACCAAGTTTAACCACGCTTGTTGTACCTCTTTGTTTGCAGTAGCATTGACATTGAGGTCTGCATAGTCTGAATCTTTATCAGCAAACAATGCACCATAACCAACTGAGGTTTTTAAGTTAGGTAAAATACTATACGTTAAGCCTGTTTGTACCGCCCAAATTTCATTTTGTTCGATATTACGATTATCTGCATCATGTACAAATGCTGCATTCGCGTTGGTACCATACAGAATACCGTTCACACCTTGCGTATAGCTCACATCAATCGTCGCTTTTAAAGGCTCAAGCACTTGATAGGTTGTACCTGCAGCTAGACCCCAACCTGCTTTACGGTCATTAACGCTTTCATCTTTAGTAACTTCAACTAAAGTACGTGCAGATGCATTGCCTTTTTTATCATCAAAGTTATGAACTAATTTAGCAGTCAAAGTTGGTGCACTTGATTTGTTATGCTCAACACTTACTGTTTCACCCTTCGCATTTAACTCATTGTGCCCAGCACTTGAGTTTGGCTTTTCTGCAGCCAGGAACAACTGTGTTGCAGGAGATAAATCAAAACCATAACGAATCATTGGTAGACGGGTAGTACCCCCACCGACGTTGGTGCTGAAGTCAATCATAAACGGTGCATGATTTGACAAGAAGGTAGATTGTGTTTGACCAATTAACCAATTTTTATAGGTTAAATATGCTTGACGTACACGGAATGAATCGTTAGTACCTGCAAAATCACTTTCAAGTTTACCGCCAATTTCTGCACCTTCAACATTGGTTTTAAAATCTAAACCTATTCGTGTTGTTTTTGCTGTTGCAACGAACTTGTCATTCGTTTGACCATTGGTTTTTGCAACATCAGAGAAGTCACCTGCTGAACCTTCAATGATATAGTTCGCATCACCACGAACGAAACCATATAGCTTCACTTCAGTATCTGATTTTGTACTTAGGGCTTTCGGTGCAGCTGCTGATTGTTGTGGGGTTGCTTTGACTTGTTCTATTTGCACTGCTTGAGTTTGCTGAACTTGTTGCTGCTGTAATACTAATGTTTTTAGTGCTTCAATTTCTTGGCGCAGCTGCTTAATTTCTTTTTGCTCTTGTGTTTCAGCATGTGCAACAGTCCCCAGCATCAATGTTGCTACTGCCACTGCTAATCCTTTAGCTAAAAACTTTCTTGTTAAAACTTGACTCATTACATTCTCCATAGTGAACAAAGTTCACTGGCATTGAAAGTTCGGTGATTTCAACTGAAACCTATACCGTGTGGAATATCTATAATTATGAAATAGCTTGGTTGTGATCTCGAAAGATAACTCACGCAATATATGTCGAGTTAAAAGCTCAGGCATCATGTCACGTATTTGACTGCACTTACATTTTTAACCCTAGCTACACAACAAGCCACTTGAAAACATCAAGAATTTAACAACTTTCAAATCAGTTTGAAATCATTTTTATCTCATACTTTTATCTATAATATGTATTAACCATACTTTTAAAACAGATAGCTTCTTTTTCAGCCAGCTTTAATTCATATTTCATAATGACTGCGATTGTTGATCTATTCTTCCCCAAAATAGGATAGGCAATAAAAGCACTATGCTGATACAGACAATATAAGTTAAATATTTTGCATAGCCTAAATAATCCCCCGCTACCCCACTCAACATATACAAGCCACCACTTACCGTCGCCATAATTGAAACTTGAAAGGTAAAATCAGTCCCTGCCAGATGCTTACGGCTGTATTGCATGATGAGAGTCAGCATGACTACCAACAGCATCGCTGAAACCAGATCTTCTGTTGCATTAATGGTATAGATCAGCCAGTTTTCGACCTTAAGCTGGGCTTCATATTGTGCTGCCAGCCAGGCATAAGCAATTAAAGTCAGTATTTTGAGCACCGAAAAAGACATTAAACAATAACGACGTGAAAAGAACTTCAGGCAATAGCCTGCCAGACCAGCTCCAATCAGGGCAGCACCTGCACCCAGCATGGTCACGTACACACCAATCTGAGTAAAGCTCAGACCCAGATCGACCATTAAAGGCTTCAGCAAAGGGCCAGATAGCCCATCTGCGACTTTAAATGTCAGCAAGACCAGCAACCAGCAACGCAAGCCTGGATGTGTATAAAAATACTGAAAATAGGCTTTGATTTTTATTTTACTGGAAGCGGTAATTTGCTCAGATGCGATCGAGCGATGCTGTGGCTCTTTAAATTTTAAAACAGGCAGTGTGTTTATAAAAACTAGTGCAGCCAAAAGCAAAAAAGTGCTTTGCCACTGCAACAGATCTAAAAACAGTAAAATCGCACCACCACCGACAATGAAACCCAAACGTGATCCAATCACCTGAAAGGTATTGCCCCAGTGCTGCTGTTCATTTTTCAGAATATTGACTGCCAGTGCATCGGTGGCAATATCCTGTGTCGCCCCCACCCCATTCATAAATAATAACGCAATAAAAAAGGCCAATAGATAAACCGGCTGATCTAAAGCCTGAATGGGCAAAAAGGACAAGGCGATCAGCACTGCTACCGAGAGCAATTGCAGCGGAATAATCCAGCTTCGATAATGCCCTGTGGCTTGAGAGCCATAACGATCGACCAATGGCGCCCAAAACACCTTGATTGACCAAGGCAGCATGAGCAGGCCAAAACCACCGATCTGTGCCAGCGACACTCCTTCTGCCCGTAAGATCACCGGCAAAGCATGGGTCATAAATCCGACTGGCAATCCTTGCGCCCAATACAGGGAAAACAACACAATGTAAGTATTCCGCATATTCGGCATGCTGGGTCCTTAATAGGCAAAAGAAGCAGAAATCATTCAACAAGCTGGACATTTTGCCAATGAAAAAACCAAAGTAAAAGCCTAATATCATTAAAAATAAAGAAAAATATGTGTCAGGAAGAGACTTTAAGCATGACCAAAAAGCACTTTCCAGAATTACCTCCCTTGGTGCCCAGTCGAGGCAATCGACTCAGCCGTTATTTTTTTAAACGGATCTTTTTAGTGCAGGGCTGGCAGCTTGAAGGTGAGTTTCCCAATTTACCAAAAGCCGTTGCGATTATTTCTCCACATACGTCCAATATTGATGCCTGGCATGGTTTTATTGCACTCTTAGCTATCGGGTTAAAGGTCACTATTTTTGGTAAAAACAGCCTGTTCCATACCCCATTAAAGCCCTTACTTGAATGGATTGGGGTGATTCCGGTGGTTCAGGATAGTCCACAAGGTCATACTCAGCAGATCGTGGAAATCATCAAGCGAAAACCCCAGATTTGGGTCGGTATGGCACCCGAAGGTTCACGTAAAGCGCCAGAAAAAATCCGCAGTGGTTTTTATCATATTGCCGATCAGGCCGGCCTGCCTATTGTCATGCTGGCTTTTGATTATGATATTAAAACCATTCATATTCTGGGTGTCTATCAGCCGACGGGCGATTATGAACATGATCTGGTGCAGATTTATGCACATTATCAAGGCAAGATTTCGGCAAAAAATCCGGACTGGATTGCCCGGCCTTTACAAAAGCTGTTGAAAAAAGACTAGGCAAAATCCTGTTTTTTTGCTCTGATAGCCTATATTTTGATGATTTAGTGATCATTTCCTACAATGAAATTAGCGTCTTATGCTCTGATTGGCTGTCTTGGCCTCAGTCTGGCTGCATGTGATAAAGCCAGTAAAACCACACCGACTCCTACACCACTTCAGGCCCGCGAACCCGTGATTGCAATTGCACTTGGCGGCGGCGGTGCGAAAGGCTTCGCCCATATTGGCGTGATTAAGGTACTGGAGTCACACGGCATTAAACCGAAAATTGTCACAGGCACAAGTGCCGGCAGTTTTGTCGGCAGTCTATATGCCAGCGGCAAATCACCGTATCAGTTGCAGCAAATTGCCTTGAACTTTAAGGAATCGGACATCCGTGATTTAACCTTAAATCGACAAGGGATTATTGCCGGACAAAAATTGCAGAATTTCGTCAATAAAAATGTGGCGAACAAACCGATTGAACAATTCCCAATTCGTTTTGCTGCAGTTGCCACTCGCCTGGACAATGGGCGTAAAGCTGACTTTATTAAAGGCAATGCCGGACAGGCGGTTCGTGCTTCCTGTAGTATTCCGAATGTATTTGTGCCTGCCGTGATTGGCGGCATCAAATATGTCGATGGCGGTCTGATTAGCCCAATTCCGGTCAAGACCGCCAAAGATATGGGAGCAGACATTGTCATTGCCGTGGATATTTCTGCCCGTCCGGATGGTAATAAAGCCTTGAATATGTGGGGCGTACTGGATCAGACCCTAAATATTATGGGACAGCAAAGCATTAATGAAGAGTTGAGTCAGGCCACTGTGGTGATTCAGCCCAAAGTCGGCCATATCGGTACTTTGGACCTGAAAGCCAGCAATGCCACCATTCTGGAAGGTGAAAAGGCGGCTCAGCTGAAAATCCGTACTATTGAAAAAGCTATTAGCAACTTTAAGCAGTCGCCAGCGGCATTTAAACCGCCCCGTCAGGCAAAATTTTGATGCATGAATTTTTTATATTCATCTGCTGCCGCATCTGCTACATTGAAGATCAATCATATAAAGATGATGATTAATTAAATACTTAGCGATATAGGTCACGATATGGAATTAGTTCTTGAACCTTGGCACTGGTTTGTATTAGGCATCCTTCTGATTCTGTCGGAATTACTGCTGCCCGCATTTGCTGCCCTGTGGTTCGGGATCGGTGCCATCATGGTTGGCGTCCTGTACTGGATGTTCCCGATGATGGGACTGACGACCCAGCTCCTGACCTGGATCGTTCTTTCTGTTCTGTGTACGCTGCTCTGGTTCAAGTTTATCAAGCCACTTTCCATTGACAAGACCAAAGCCGGTCTATCGCGTGAAGCGACCATTGGTCAGGTGGGCATGGTGATTCAGACTAATCTGGATCATGGGCAAATCCGGGTGCGCTTTCCGATGCCAGTTTTAGGTTCGGATGAATGGGAATGTCGTACTCTGGATCAGGTTCAGGTCGGTGACCGTGTTCGCGTCGTGGATATTCTGGGGAATGATCTGGTGGTTCAACCCCACAGCACACATTATCAAAATGAAAAAGGTGAATAAGATATGTCTGGTGGAACTATAATTGTTATCGCATTTTTGGCCTTTGTGGCGATTACAATTTTTAAAGGGGTACGTATTGTCCCGCAAGGTTATAAATGGATCGCACAACGCTTGGGCAAATACCATACGACGCTGAATCCGGGTCTGAATTTTGTCATTCCGTATATTGATGAAGTGGCTTATAAAGTCACCACCAAAGATATTGTGCTGGATATTCCTTCACAGGAAGTGATTACCCGTGATAATGCCGTGTTACTCATGAATGCGGTGGCCTATATCAACCTGACCACACCTGAAAAAGCGGTCTACGGCATTGAAAACTATTCTTGGGCAATTCAAAACCTGGTACAAACCTCATTACGTTCGATTGTCGGTGAAATGGATCTGGATGATGCACTATCATCACGTGATCATATTAAAGCACGTTTAAAATCCAGTATTTCCGATGATATCTCGGACTGGGGTATCACGCTTAAAACCGTTGAAATTCAAGACATTAAACCGTCAGTCACCATGCAAACCGCGATGGAAGAACAGGCCGCTGCTGAACGTCAACGTCGTGCAACCGTGACCAAAGCGGATGGTGAAAAACAGGCTGCCATTCTGGAAGCGGATGGTCGTCTGGAAGCATCGCGCCGTGATGCAGAAGCACAGGTGGTTCTGGCTGAATCTTCACAACGTGCGATTGATATGGTGACTTCGGCAATTGGTAGTAATGAGATTCCGGTTGCCTATTTACTCGGTGAGCAATATATCAAGGCCATGCAAGATATGGCCAAATCACCAAATGCCAAAACTGTGGTCTTGCCTGCAGACGTGCTGAACACGGTTCGAGGCGTGATGGGTCGTCCGCCTCAGTAAAAATTTTCATTTTCAAATCCATAGGCAGCGTATTCGCTGCCTATTTTTCGTTTAAACACGAAAATCTCAGCAAAGATTTGGAATTTATGCTTAAATTTCGCGTTATTTTTTGAAATCCTTTGGGCTTTGATGCCAGATCTGTGTTTCGCCACAGCATTTATCATCAACATAAGTCCTTATTCGATTACTGTCCAACTCGAAAATGGATACCGTATGAGCTCCCTAAATCCAACGTTAATTACCTTTCTTTTTTATATTGTCGCCATGGTGGTGATCGGCCTGATGGCTTATCGTGCGACCACAAACTTTTCCGATTACATTTTAGGGGGCCGTCGTTTAGGTAGTTTTGTTACTGCACTTTCCGCTGGGGCTTCCGATATGAGTGGCTGGCTGCTAATGGGCCTGCCCGGTGCAATTTATCTTTCTGGTTTGTCGGAAATGTGGATTGCCATTGGCCTGATTATTGGTGCCTGGTTAAACTGGTTGCTGGTGGCTGGCCGTTTACGGGTACATACGGAAGTTCAGCACAATGCCCTGACCCTTCCAGATTATTTTTCCAATCGTTTTAACGACCAGAAGAAAATTTTACGTATTGTATCGGCTTTTGTGATTCTGATTTTCTTTGCGATTTACTGTGCCTCAGGCATGGTAGCAGGTGCGCGCCTGTTCGAAAGCATGTTTGAAATGTCCTACACGACGGCGCTCTGGATCAGTGCCATTGCCACCATCAGTTATGTATTTATTGGCGGTTTTCTGGCAGTCAGCTGGACCGATACCATTCAGGCCGGCCTGATGATCTTTGCGCTGTTGCTCACGCCAATTGTGACCCTATTGACCTTCTCTGATATGTCTCAGGTCACTCTGGCGCTTGAAACGGCACGTCCACAGGCCATGAATCTGGTCGGTGACTTAAGTACGGTGGCTATCCTGTCGCTACTGGCATGGGGCTTGGGTTATTTTGGTCAGCCACATATTCTGGTGCGCTTTATGGCGGCAGATTCAGTCAAGTCAATTCCAAATGCACGCCGTATTGGTATGACCTGGATGATCCTGTGCTTAGCTGGTGCCGTGGCTGCCGGTTTCTTTGGTATTGCTTATTTCCAGCAACATCCGGAACTGGCCAGTGTGGTGAATGCCAATCCTGAAACTGTATTTATGGAATTGACCAAAATTCTGTTCAACCCATGGATTGCCGGTATTGTCCTGGCTGCGATTTTGGCTGCGGTAATGAGTACTTTAAGCTGTCAGCTTCTAGTCTGCTCAAGTACGCTGACAGAGGATTTTTATAAATCCTTCCTGCGCAAAAATGCATCTCAAAAAGAACTGGTTTGGGTTGGCCGTTTTATGGTGCTGCTGATTGCCCTGCTGGCAATCTGGATGGCGGGTAATCCTGAATCGAAAGTGCTGGGTCTGGTCGCTTATGCCTGGGCCGGTTTTGGTGCTGCATTTGGCCCGCTGATCATTCTGTCCCTGTTCTGGAAACGCATGACTTTGAATGGTGCCTTGGCAGGTATGATTATGGGTGCAGTGATAGTGATTTTATGGAAAAACCTGTTCGCAGCAACAGGTGTCTATGAAATTATCCCGGGCTTTATCTGCTCATTCATTGCCATCATTGTAGTGAGCTTGATGGGTAAAGTACCTACGGCTGAAATTACCGATCGTTTTGAACAGGCTGAACGTCTGTATAACGAAACCAAATAAAATTAACGATCAAAAAAAGCGGACTTTAAGTCCGCTTTTTTAATACCTGAACAATCACTCAAAATAAAAACAATGAACAGATTCAAGCATTTTAATTTTTACGCTGAAGTAAAAACTGGGTGATAGAGATCAGCTCTGCCGCCTGATCATCAAAATGAGCAAGTGCGGCTAAGGCCTGATCATGCAATTGCTGTGCATAGGCTTTGGCCTGTTCCAGCCCCATCAAGGCAGGATATGTCGATTTTTCTACCTGCTCATCCTTGCCAGCTGTTTTACCCAACACTTCGGTATCAGAAATAATATCCAGAATATCGTCCTGCACCTGGAAGGCCAGACCAATCGCCTGTCCAAACTCACGCAGCTTTGGAATCGCCAGATCTGTACCTTCAAAGATTGTGACCGCCGCCATCATGATCGCAGCACTCATCAACGCACCGGTTTTATTACGATGAATGGTTTCTAATACGTCCTGATCAATTTTTTTGCCTTCGGACTGCAAATCCAACACCTGACCATTGACCATTTTCGAAGAGGCTGTGGCCAGAATCTGCATTTGTTTTAGCACAATCGAAGCATCTACCGCAGGACCTTGATCAAACAGACGACTGCCTAAAATTTCAAAGGCCATCGACTGTAGAATATCACCTGCCAAAAGCGCGGTATCTTCACCATAAGCCACATGACAGGTCGGCTGACCACGGCGCAGCAAATCATTGTCCATACACGGCAGATCATCATGTGCCAGTGAATAACAATGGATAAATTCAATCGCAACCGCCGCACGGCGTACCGCCGCGGTATTCTGATTCGGTTTTAGTGCTGCTGTGGCATAGCATAATGCTGGACGAACACGCTTCCCTCCCAGCATCACGGCATGATGCACCGCCGACTTTAAAGGTTCAGGAATGGCAAAGGCATCTAGGGCTGTCAGTAAATCTTGTTGAATACGATGTTGTGCTTGAGTCAATGCATGGATTGATACGTCAGTAATAGATGACACATTTGCCTCGAATACATAGTCCGGAAGGATGAAAATAACAAGTTTGAGCCACTTGTCCTGATAAGCACTATTGTACCTACAATCGCCTTGAATTTTCAGCTTTATCTGTGGATTGATTTAAAGCAGCAATAGATATCAAAATATGTTCCTCCACTAAAAAACCACTGCCGCGACAGCGCTACTGTCCCAGAGTTGAAGTGCTTGGATTTATCAAGTGCCTGTGGCAGAGATGCCACACATTGCCCATCACCACAGGACGTCGTGTATGGGCAATAAGAGACCTTTGCCTACCTTGGGTCTTTCCAAAGTAGGATTTCACCTGCACAAATCCATTTAAACTTTTAAAGGAAAGATGAGGCTGGACAATATCTACCTCTAAATATAAACAAGTTTAGATATTTAAACGTATTCTCTGATAGCTTTTATTACTTCCTACCATGCCAACGATAGCTGAGTCAAAATTTTGGCCAGTAATGGTCACAACAGTAATTTTCTCAGGCTAAATAATGGGTCGGCAAATCAAACTAGAGCAAAACATCTTCAGGAACGCGTACCCAACCTTCCATCAACACACGTGCACTGCGACTCATGATGGCTTTTTTCACTTTCCACTCTCCATTTTCCTGACTTGCTTGTGCGCCTACTCTTAAAGTCCCCGAAGGATGGCCAAAACGCACGGCTTCACGCTCTACACCGCCTGCCACCCGATTCACCAGAGTCCCCGGAATGGCTGCCGCCGTACCAATTGCCACCGCAGCTGTGCCCATCATGGCATGATGCAGTTTCCCCATAGACAAGGCACGAACCAGAATATCGGCATCTGCTTCGGCAACCACCTTGCCACTTGATGAGGTATAAGTTTTGGATGGCGCTACAAAAGCGATTTTTGGGGTGTGCTGACGGTTAGCTGCTTCGCTAATGTCCTGAATCAATCCCATCTGCTTCGCAGCATAAGCACGAATGGTTTCAAACTTTGCCAGCGCTGCCGCATCATTATTCATATGATCCTGAAGCTCGGTGCCGTTATAACCCAAATCTCCCGCATTCAAAAACACGGTGGGAATGCCGGCATTAATCATGGTGACTTCAAAACTGCCAATATTGGGAACTTCCAGCGTATCGACCAGATTACCTGTCGGAAACATCGAACCGCCTTCGCCATCATCATCGGCAGGATCTAAAAACTCGATCTGTACTTCGGCTGCCGGAAAAGTCACACCATCCAGTTCAAAATCGCCCAACTCCTGAACTTGACCATTTCGCATTGGTACATGCGCAATAATGGTTTTTTGAATATTGGCCTGCCAGATGCGGACTGTACACAGCCCATTTTCCGGAATACGTGATCTATCAATCAGATCATTAGAAATGGCAAAAGCTCCCACTGCTGCGGTGAGATTACCGCAATTACCACTCCAGTCCACAAAAGGACGGTCAATTGCCACCTGACCAAATAAATAATCAACATCATGATCGGCCTGCTGGCTTTTTGACAGAATCACGGTCTTGCTGGTACTGGAACTGGCGCCGCCCATACCATCGATCTGTTTAGCATAAGGATCTGGGCTACCAATCACGCGCAGCAGAAGCTGATCACGAATCCGGCCGGCCTGTTGTGCTTCTGCGGGCAAATCATCCAGCTTAAAAAAAACGCCTTTACTGGTGCCTCCACGCATATAGGTTGCAGGAATCTTGATTTGGGCTGCAAAACTCATGAATTGTTTCATCCTTTGGCTTGTCTTTGTTTTGGTAAAAGTTATGGAATACTTATGAGAAGAGTATAATCGCTTTAAAGCCAAGGAAGTTCAGTGCTCCGACCTAAGTATAAAAAATCAGCATTCGTATCAGAGCAAAAAAACAGGAAACTCATCAGTTACAATGTCAATAAAATTAATATATTGATTCAGTTATCTTTTATTTAATTTATTTTTATAATTTTTTATTATAAATCTGATAATAATATTTCATTCAAAGTCTTGCACTAGGTTTCTGAACTTTGTTCCATTACAATCTTTATACTTATTTTTTCCATTGTCGGGCTGAACACTTTGAATAACGAGTCTTCACAACTTCAGCGTGGCTTAAAGAACCGTCATATTCAGTTGATCGCCATGGGCGGTGCAATTGGCACAGGCTTATTCTTAGGTTCCGCACAGGTGATCCAATCTGCGGGTCCTTCTATTATTTTGGGCTATGCCATTGGTGGCTTGATTGCATTTTTAATCATGCGTCAATTGGGTGAGATGATTGTTCATGAACCTGTCGCAGGTTCATTCAGCCATTTTGCTTATAAATACTGGGGCAAGTTCCCCGGTTTCCTTGCGGGCTGGAACTACTGGATTTTATATATCCTGGTGGCCATGACCGAACTTACTGCCGTTGCGAAATATATTAACTATTGGTGGCCTTTTATTCCAGCTTGGGCATCGGTACTGTTTTTCTTTATCGTGATTACCCTGGTCAACCTCGGCAATGTGAAATTCTACGGTGAATCAGAATTTTGGCTTTCAATCATTAAAGTGACTGCAGTTATCTCGATGATTGTCTTCGGTTTATATCTGATCTTGACTGCAGATGCTTCCTCGACTGCGTCTTTCAGTAATTTATGGACTGCAGGTGGTTTCTTCCCGAATGGCTTTGAAGGTCTGTTCTTCATGCTGGCCTTCCTGATGTTTGCCTTCGGTGGGATTGAACTGATCGGTATGGCAGCAGCAGAAGCTGAAAATCCAGAGAAGACCATTCCGAAAGCGATTAATCAGGTGGTGTTCCGTATCCTGATTTTCTATGTGGGTGCATTGACGATTCTGTTATCACTGGTGCCCTGGAATCAGCTTGAGCTAGGTGGTCTGGATAAAAGTCCATTTGTAATGATTTTCAGTCAACTGGGCATTGGCTGGGCAGCACACTTACTGAACTTTATTATTTTAACGGCTGCACTGTCTGTCTATAACAGCGGTATGTATGCCAATAGCCGCATGCTCTATGGTCTGGCTCAGCAAGGAAATGCACCTAAAGTCTTCATGCAAGTGAATAAACAAGGTACTCCGATTCCTGCGGTATTGTTTTCTGCCGCGCTGATTTTCGGTTGTGTATTACTTAACTACTTTGTTCCTGAAGATGCATTAAGCCACTTGATTTATATTGTGGTCGGTGCGTTAGTGTTGAACTGGGCGATGATTACGCTGACCCATCTCAAATTCATTCAGAGCATGAAGAAGCTCGGCCAAAAGACCTCATTCCCAGCACTATGGTCTCCAGCAGGCAATATTCTGGTCTTAGGTTTCATTATTACGATTCTCTACATCATGTGGACTCAGGGTTTTCAGGAATCTATTTTAATGATTCCGGTTTGGATTGTGGTCATGTTCGTTCTGTTTAAGTTGCTTAAGCCTAAAAATACTTAATCGGTTTATATAAGTATATATTCTTAAAAAGTTATTGCTGCGGCAATAACTTTTTTTTGTATTTTTTACAGTACAATAGCCTTCTTTTCGCGCCCTTAGCTTAACTGGATAGAGCAGTTGCCTCCTAAGCGACCGACGTGGGTTCGAGTCCCGCAGGGCGCACCATCCTTTCAAAATGTGATCTATACTTCAAAAAATTAGCGTTAATCTTCATATTTTTAGAATATTTTTTATACAAAAAATCATTTTTTCTTCATTATTTTATTTCTTTTACTTTCAAATACTTATTTCAAAATGAGGCTATTTTTTGGTGTAAAAACTCTATTTTGATGCTTTTTTAGACTAATTAGTTTTTTCTAGAGCATTTACTCTTATTTTAATTGTGATATTTTTGTCACATGGAGTAACAAATGGTCTCGGTGAATACAAGCCGAAATCATCCTAGATGAAAGCTTAAAGCATCAACAAAAACTGTCATAAAAGACTTTATAGCCCAAGGGAAATGTATAATGAAATTAAAAGCACTAAGCACAGCAATGATTTTAGCAACTGTACCAATGACAGGTGCTTTTGCTGCAGGTATGGATCGTTCTGGTCAATCCATCGCTGCGTTCTTACAACCGGGTAACTACTTTGAAGCAGGTATTTCTGTATTAGACCCAGATGTATCTGGTAAAACTACAGCTATGACCACTCTTACGGGGCAGCAAATTCCATCACACGCAACAGGTGATATGGCAAGTGATTATTACTTCCCTCACGCTGCCTTAAAACTACAAGTAACCGATCAATTTTCTTTCGGTGTAATTTACGATCAACCATTCGGTGCAGAAGCTGAATATACCGCTCAATCAGCAGCATTTAATCCGACAGGAAGTGACGGTACCCGTGCTGAAGTAACAACTGAAAATCTAAGCTTCTTATTTGGTTTCCAACCAACTGAAAACTGGAATATTTATGCGGGTCCAGTTTATCAAACAGCTAAAGGTAATGCTGCATTACGTGGTGCAGCATATAGTCTATTACATGGTTACGATGTAACCATGAAAAAAGACAGCGAAATTGGTTGGTTAGGAGGTCTAGCTTTCCAAATTCCAGAAATTGCACTTAAAGCTTCTTTGACCTATCGCTCTGAAGTTAAGCATGAGTTAGCAACTACAGAAGCAACACCTCAAATTGGCATTGGTACAACGGTGCTGGCTCCAGCAATGCCTCTTACACCAACAGGAAATACCAAAGTAACAACTCCACAGTCTGTTAATTTAGATTTTCAAACAGGTATTATGGCAGATACCGTTGCTTTCGCAAATGTCCGTTGGGTCGATTGGTCTGACTTCAGTATTCGCCCACCTGCTTTTGGTAAAACTCTAGATGGTTTAGCAACGGCATCTGCTTCACCACTCGTACCTGCTCCATTAAAACCTACGCTAGCAAGCTTAAAAGGTGGCAACCTTGTTGAATATAACGAAGAGCAATGGTCGGCTACTGTTGGTGTTGGCCGTAAACTGAACGATAAATGGGCAGGTAATGTCTCTGTAGGTTGGGACTCTGGTGTCGACAACCCTGTAACTACTCTTGGCCCAACTGAAGGTTACTGGAACGTTGGTTTAGGTCTTCAATTCTCTCCAGCTCCAAATTACTTTATTGCTGGCGGTGTGAAATACTTCTGGTTAGGTGATGCAACAGCTTTGACAGTAGCTAATCCAAATGTTGGTGAATTTGAAGATAACCACGCTATTGGTTATGGTCTAAAAATGGGTTACCGCTTCTAAGTTATAACTTCATATAAAAACCACCTTCGGGTGGTTTTTTATTGTCTCATTCTATTTTTATACACTTGCATATTATTCGATTATTTTACCATCAATTAAAATTAATAATTTTTTAGTTCTTTTACACTATTTTAAATATTTTAAAATCCATATTTTTCAAAAACTTAAATTCAAAAATATAGTACAAATACTCTAAGCAACCCTTTTATTTAACCGCCTTAGTTCATTTCTTCAACAGAGCTGAGTATTTACTCTTTTTAAAATTATGTTACTTTTCCAGCACATTTTTGTTACAGATGGCATCAGGGAACGTACCATGAAGCTTAATAAAGTTTATTTAGCTATTTTACTTAGCACTTTACCTCTTTCTGCTGTTCAGGCAGCAGGCCTAGATCGTTCTGGTCAGTCCATTTCTGCTTTTTTACAGCCGGGTAACTATGCGGAAGCTGGTATTTCGGTTCTTGATCCTGATGTAAAAGGTAAGTCGACTGTTAATAATCCAATTGCTGATCTCAGGGGCGAAAAAATCAGTGATATGGGTGAAGACTATTACTTCCCTTCCGCAGCAATCAAAGTTCAAGCAACTGATAAAATTTCACTTGGTTTGATTTACGATCAACCTTTTGGTGCTGATGCAACCTACTCATCAACAGCAGGTACATTTGGTAATGGTATGGAAGGAACTTCTGTTGAAGTTGATACTAATAATCTAACAGCGCTGATTGGTTACCAACCCAACCAAAACTGGAATTTTTATGCAGGTCCCGTATATCAAACAGTTGAAGGAAAAGTTTCATTACGTGGTGCCGCATACGGTGGTACTCATCTATTAGGTGGCTACGACATAGATCTTAAAGAAAATGATGCTTTCGGTTGGATTGCAGGTGCCGCATACTCTATTCCTGAAATTGCACTTAGAGCTGCTGTCACTTATCGCTCTGAAATCAAGCATGAACTTGATACTTCAGAAACATTTGCCCTAGGTGCTGTTGTTCGTCCTAACTCAAACACAGAAGTTGTTACACCTCAGTCTGTAAACATTGATTTACAATCAGGTGTTGCTAAAGACACCTTAGCTTTTGCAAATATTCGTTGGGTACATTGGGATCAATTTGCAGTTAAACCTACATATTTAGCTGCTGCAACACAGGCTGCAAGAGGCAAAGCACAAAACCTAATCGACTATTCAGATGATCAGTGGTCTATTACAACAGGTATCTCTCATAAGTTTAATGATAAATGGGCTGGTTCAGCTTCTGTTGGTTATGACTCTGGTGCAGGCAACCCTGTTACGACTCTTGGCCCAGTAAATGGAAACTGGAGTATTGGATTAGGCGCGCAATATAGCCCTGCACAAAGCTATTTCATTGCTGCTGGCGTACGTTACCTATGGTTAGGTGATGCAGATGCACAAACAGGTGGGAATGTTGTTGGTAGCTTTGAAGATAACAGTGCTCTTGCATATGGTATGAAAATTGGCTATCGTTTTTAATTAATCAATGTTAACTAACATTGAAATTCAATAAAAAATGGCGCTAATTGCGCCATTTTTTTATTATTTTAAAATAAAAATATTAAGCTGGAATATCTCGAACTGAGGCATTGCGAATTGCCTCTTTTAAAGCTTCATAACCATGAATTGCAGGGAATTGTGGGAATTCTTTAATCACATTTTCTGGTGCATCAAACAAAAAGCCTTTATCCGCCTCACCCAGCATAGTGGTGTCATTATAAGAATCCCCTGCCGCAATCACACGGAAATTCAAACCATGCAGTGCTTTAACAGCCTGACGTTTTTGATCTGGCTGGCGAAGTTTATAAGCCGAGATCATGCCTGCTTCATCTGTTTCCAGTTTATGACAGAAAATAGTTGGCCAATCCAGCTGCTTCATTAGTGGATGCGCAAATTCATAGAAAGTATCTGAAAGGATAATCAGTTGAAAATGCGTACTCACCCATTTCACAAACTCTTTTGCTCCCGGGAACGGCCCCATTTCTGCAATCACTTCCTGAATATCGCTCAAGCCTAAACCGTGCTGTTTTAAAATATTCAGACGTTGGGTCATCAGTACATCATAGTCAGGAATGTCACGAGTCGTCGCTTCAAGCTCTTTAATACCGGTTTTTTTGGCAAAGTTAATCCAGATTTCTGGAACCAACACACCTTCTAAATCTAGACATACGACTTCCATGAACATTCCCTCTAAGTTGTATTGAAAAAATTTTGCACTATCATAGCTGAAGCAACAGATTTTGTACTGTACTTTTTTAAATCTATTTTTTTCATAAGTATTTATTTTTTAGTGATAAGTCAATTAAATCAATTCTATTAAAATAGAGGTGAAATTAATTAATATAGGCCATGTCCTTTCCAAGCCTATATCGCCAGGATTCTCATGACCATCATTCCTACTATTGATCGTATTGATGCACTTGCATCTGAATATGCAGATAAATCGCCTAATGAAATCTTGGCACTTGCACTGAGCCAGCAAGGTGAAATTGCGATTTCATTTTCTGGGGCCGAAGATGTTGTATTGATTGATATGGCCTCTCATCTGGGTAAACCATTCCGGGTATTCAGTCTGGATACTGGACGTTTACATGCAGAGACCTATCAGTTTATTGAGCGGGTGCGTAAGCATTATAATATCGAGATTGAAATCTGCTTCCCCGAAACTGCAGACGTGCAAAATCTAGTGACGACAAAAGGTTTATTCAGTTTCTTTGAAGATGGCCATCAGGAATGTTGCGGTATACGCAAGGTTCAACCACTGCGTAAAAAACTGGCCACGCTGGATGGCTGGATTACCGGTCAGCGTAAAGACCAAAGCCCGGGTACCCGTAATGAAATTCCTGTGGTTCAGGCAGATCCAGGTTTTTCCGGTCCGGGTAAGCAGCTGATCAAATACAATCCTCTGGCCAACTGGTCCAGTGCAGATGTCTGGAGTTATATCCGCATGATGGAAGTGCCTTATAATGCGCTGCATGAAAAAGGTTTTGTTTCAATCGGCTGTGAACCCTGTACCCGCCCTGTCCTGCCGAATCAGCATGAACGTGAAGGCCGCTGGTGGTGGGAAGAAGCCACGCATAAAGAATGTGGTCTGCATGCCGGCAACTTGCAAAAATGATCTAGCATAACCATCGACTCGTCGGTGGTTTTTTCATAAACCAATCATCTACAGAAAAATCAGTACCTTTCCGTGGCAAAATCGCTATACTTTGTAATGTCAATATTAATAATTCTAACAAGGTTGTTCGGATCAGAGCAGCTGAAGAAAGTGCAGTGAGGCAATCTACGCTATGCGTCCATTACATCCAATTGATTTTATTTTCTTAACTTTAGAGAAACGGCAGCAACCTATGCATGTAGGTGGGCTATTTTTATTCCAAATTCCCGAAAATGCACCAGCTTCCTTTATTCAGGATCTCGTCACTGATATTCAAAACTCCAAATCATCGCCGATTCCACCTTTTAATAATTATTTAAATGGCCTGTTTTGGGATGAAGACCAAGAATTTGATTTAGATCATCATTTTCGTCATATTGCCCTGCCGAAACCGGGTCGTATCCGTGAGTTGCTCACTTATATTTCACAAGAACATAGTGCGCTGATTGATCGTGCCAAGCCTTTATGGACCTGTCATATTATTGAAGGCATTGAAGGTAATCGTTTTGCCATGTATTTCAAGATCCATCATGCGATGGTGGACGGAATCGCCGGCATGCGTCTGGTCGAAAAATCGCTGTCGCATGATCCGAATGCCAAAAGTATTGTGCCACCGTGGTGTGTTGAAGGGCCACGCGCCAAACGCCTTAAAGCACCTAAGGTCAATGCTTTTAAAAATGTCCTGCAAACCATTAAAGGCCAACTAGAATGCGCACCACGCGTCGCTTATGAGCTGTCTCAGACCGTTATGAAGGATATGGGGCGCAATCCGGATTATGTGTCCAGTTTTCAGGCACCAAGTTGTATTCTGAACCAACGTGTCAGTGCTTCGCGTCGTTTTGCGGCACAATCCTTTGAATTTTCACGTTTACGGCATATTTCTAAAGCATTGGGCGTCACGATTAATGACATGGTACTGGCCATCTGTTCAGGTGCACTACGTGAATATTTACTATCACAAAACGCTTTACCGAAAAAACCATTAATTGCTATGGTTCCGGCCTCGGTTCGAAGTGATGATTCGGATGTTTCCAATCGCATTACCATGATTCTGGCCAATCTGGGCACCCATAAAGAAGATCCTCTGGAACGTCTCAAAATTGTACGTGGCAGTGTACTGAGTGCCAAGGAACGTTTTAAACGCATGAATGCCAATCAGATTTTAAATTATAGTGCCTTTGTCTATGGTGCAGCCGGTCTGAACATTGCATCGGGTTTAATGCCGACGCGCCAGGCATTTAATGTGATTATTTCCAATGTACCCGGCCCTCAGGAACCGCTATATTGGAATGGTGCACGTCTCGAAGCGCTTTATCCAGCCTCAATTGTACTAGATGGGCAGGCTTTAAACATTACCATGACCAGCTATCTGGACAAACTGGAAGTCGGCTTAACCGCATGCCGTAATGCCCTGCCGAAAATGCAGAATCTGCTGACGCATCTTGAAGAAGAAATCCAGCGTTTTGAACGAATTGTAGATGGTGAACCTGTCCCAAAGTTACAGGCGGTGAGCTAGCCGCAGATCAATAAATAGAATATATAAACTGAAAAAAGTGTTGATCATTTTTGCCAGTCCTAGCGCACATAATTAAGGGGCTCATAGAGCCCCTTGGTTTTATTTTTTAACATCGTTTTAAATTTATTTTATATTTTTGGGATGATGCATCCATTTTTGATTGCCTAGAATTTATTTCAATCTGCACAAGATTCTGTATCGGTAGCATTAGCTTTTGATGGTACGACACTGTTGTAATAATTGATGGCAGGCATTACGAATCATGCTGGCGGTAATCTGGACTTCATTACCGCGCTCATCGACGATATATCCTGCATGTACAGTCTTTGGTTCTAATACGTGTTTTAGGCCTTTATTAATTACTGCTTTACTCATATTCATAACACACTCCTTTTGCTAAGCCTGAAACTGGGAGAAACGGCTTTGGCTAATTCATGCATCTAGTATTGTAAATAACAGCACCAATGTAAAATTTCAGATGTAACAAGTGTTTAACGATATTCTGTTACAATTTCAGCTGAGAATGATATCGTATTGCTCTTGCGTATACAGATTTTCTACTTGGAACTTAATCACGCGATTAATGAAATGCTCTAGATCAGCGACTGCTGGGGCCTCTACTGTTAGTAAACGATCAATTACAGCGGGATGCGCGACAACAGTAAAGCCACTCTGCGACTCATAAGCACGTGCATAACGCAGAATTTCTCTGAATATTTCGTAACATACTGACTCGGCTGTTTTGACATAACCACGTCCCTGACAAGTCGGACAGGATTCACAGAGTAAATGTTCCAGTGACTCACGGGTGCGTTTTCGGGTCATTTCCACCAGACCCAGTTCAGATACCTGAGTAATCTTGGTTTTAGCATGGTCACGTTCCAACATGCGCTCAAACTGTTTCATCACTTCTTCACGATGCTGCGCTTCCTGCATATCAATGAAATCAATGATGATAATTCCACCCAGATTACGCAGACGCAACTGACGTGCAATGACCTGAGTCGCTTCCATATTGGTTTTAAAAACAGTGTCTTCCAGTGAGCGACCACCCACATAAGAGCCGGTATTGACGTCAATGGTGGCCATCGCTTCGGTCTGATCAATCATCAGATAACCGCCCGACTTCAACGCAACACGAGTTTGCAGCGCCTTTTGCAGATCTTCTTCAACATTATATAAGTCAAAAATTGGACGCTCGCCCGGGTAGTGCAGTAAGCGGTCTCGCATATTCGGCACGAATTCTTCGACAAACTCTTGCAGCTTGGCATGAATTTCACGTGAATCGACGTAGATTTTTGCAGTTTCTTCATTGGCCAGATCACGAATGATCCGTTGTGGTAAAGGCAATTCTTCAAAGATCAGCGAGGGAACTGCAATAATCTTCTGCTTACGCTGGATATATTCCCAAAGCTTGGCCAGATAAGCCATATCTTGGGCAATGGCTGCTTCTTCAATACCTTCAGCAGCGGTACGTACAATCACTGAGCCTGGCAGCTTATGCTCGGCCTGAATCCGCTCAATAATCGAACGCAAACGATTGCGCTCTTCCTCAGATTCAATTCGCTGCGACACCCCAATATGATTGCCATAAGGCATCAGCACCAGATAACGCGAAGGAATAGACAAATCCGTGGAAAGACGGGCACCTTTGGTACCCAGCATATCTTTCATCACCTGAACCGTGAGGATTTGACCGGGCTGAAGCAGTTCAAAGACATTTGGGGTGGGCTGCTGGCGCGGCCAGACCATATCATTGATATGCAAAAATGCCGTTCTGGACAGACCAATATCCACAAACGCAGCCTGCATACCCGGCAAGACCCGTACCACTTTGCCTTTATAGACATTACCGACCAAGCCACGCTTGGCCGTACGCTCGACAAACAGTTCATTGACCGTGCCGTTTTCAATCAACGCGACCCGACATTCCATCGGCGTGACGTTAATCAATAACTCGTCAGACATAATTACACTCAAAACATTATAAAAATTCTTTTTATCAGCAGTTAATTTAGTGCCTTAACTGTCTGTAATAACTGTACGGTTTCATAGAGCGGCAAGCCGACCACATTGGAATAGCTGCCTTGTATTTTTGGAATATAACGTGCTGCAATTCCTTGAATCGCATAAGCCCCGGCTTTACCCAGCGGCTCACCTGTGGCCCAGTAACTTTCCATGTCTGCGGCACTCAGGATTTGAAATTCTACCTGCGTATGTACCACTATACTGTATTTTTCATCTTTTGTACGAACACAGACACCGCTATAGACATCATGCCACCGACCGGAGATTTTTGTCCACATTTCAATGGCATGTTGCTTGGATTCTGGTTTACCCAAAATCTCACTATCGACCCCCAGACTGGTATCCGCAGCAATGATGATTGCATCTGGATAACGCTCGGCCACTGCATCAGCCTTGGCTCGTGCCAGACGTTCAACATAAGCCGCGACGGATTCACCTTCACGCACAGATTCATCGATATCCGGACTGTAGATATCAAAGCTCAGTCCGAGCTGCTGTAATAACTCACAACGCCGAGGTGAGCTGGAAGCGAGAATTATATGCGCCATTTTTTCAACATATAATAGAGGACAGGCCAAACCAGAATACTGGTCAGCATTGGAATCCAGTGCCTGGCAAAAGAAAATTGCACGCCTGCCACAATCTGGGCAAAAAAGATCATCAGCAAATGTGCAACAATTGCCAGCCCCGTAATCACCCAGAGATTATTAAAGGTCAGGATACGGCGTTCACGAGTCAGGAATCGGGCTAAAAAGGCAATAATAATAAAGCTGAGGGCATTCAGACCTAAAGGTGCGTCCAGCAGCAAATCAATAAAAATACCGGTACCAAAGGCAAACCATATCCCGCACCAGGTCGGCTGACACAACACCCAGAATAGCATCACCATCAGCATAAACAGCGGGCGCCAGCCCGAGAGGGTATAAGAAAGTGGATAGACCATCAAAATCGAAGCCACGATCACCGAAATGACGATGGCAAATAAGGGATCACGATGCTTTCTGGATTTCATCTTAGCGATTGACATGCGGTTGCTCCATCGCCAATGAGTCGGAAAATAACACCACCACATGATGACCACCGGCCAGCTGCGCGGCTGGCGTTACATCAATCTGGGCAAATTCACCTGAATTATGTCGTTGTACTTTGGACACCTGCCCCACCAGATAACCTGCCGGAAAATGTTGGCCCAAGCCGGAACTATAGACTTTTTCCCCGACCTTGATATTGGCACTGGTCGGTACATATTCCATTTTCAAACGTCCCAGATCACCCGTCCCCGAGACAATGGCACGCATTCCGGTATGTTCCAGACGCACTGACAATGAATGTTCTTTATCAGACAACAGCATGACCCGGCTACTATGCGGATAGACATTAATAATCTGTCCCATAATCCCCTTGTCATCCAGTACCGTTTGCCCGACTTTCAGCTCGTTATTTGAACCCCGGTTGATCACAATGATATGTCTTAAAGGATCGGCATCGGTGCCAATCACTTCCGCAATTTCAATACGCCCGTCAATGATCAGTGGTGTATCGAGCAGACCGCGCAAACGGGTATTTTCAGCAGAAAGTTCAGAGATTTTTTGTAAGCGAACTTGCGCCTGCAACAACTCAGCCTGCATCGCGGTATTTTCCCGACGCAACTGAACTTCAGACTTGGTTTGTTGATTCAACCACTCTCGCGACAATACCGGATAACTGGCCACAGCATAAATAGGATTATAGGCCGCGTACAGGACATCCCTTGCAGGTTGTACAACATGTGGCATGCGCCAATCAAAGAAAAGCACCACCAAGCATGTTACCAATGCAATGATAAAAGAGCGAAAAGATGGCGGTTGTCGAGAAAACAGATGTGCTTGCACCCGCCGAATCCTTTTCTTAGCCTACGAATAACATGTCATGATTTGGATTGTCGAAAAATTCGAGTACCTTGCCACCACCACGGGTTACACATGAGAGTGGATCTTCTGCCACCACAACCGGCAGGCCGGTTTCTTTGGCCAGCAGCTTGTCTAGATTACGCAGCAATGCACCACCACCGGTTAACACGATACCGCGTTCAGCAATATCCGAAGACAGCTCAGGAGGTGTGTGTTCTAGTGCTGATTTCACCGCAGACACAATGTTTTGCAAAGGATCTGAAATGGCTTGAGTCACTTCGTCTGAGTTAACCACAATCGCACGTGGTACACCTTCTGCAAGATTACGGCCACGAACTTCAATTTCAAGCGGTTTAGCACCTTCATCTGGCAAGGCCATGCCCACTTCTTTTTTGATCACTTCTGCCGTGGTTTCACCAATCACACAGCCATGCGCCTTACGCACATAGTTAATGATCTGCTCATCAAAGACATCACCGCCAATCCGTAAAGAATCTGCATAGACACAACCCTGCAGGGAAATGATCGCAATTTCAGTGGTACCACCACCGACATCGACCACCATTGAACCACAGGCCTGCTCAACTGGCATACCTGCACCAATGGCCGCTGCCATCGGTTCTTCGATTAAACGGACATCACGTGCACCAGCATTAAATACCGCTTCACGAATAGCACGACGTTCAACCAGCGTCGATTTACATGGTACACACACCACCACACGCGGTGCCGGAGTAAACAGACGGTTTTCATGTACTTTGCGAATGAACTGATTCAGCATGGTTTCAGTGACTTCAAAATCCGCAATCACCCCATCTTTCATGGGGCGGATTGCTGAGATATTGGCTGGGGTACGACCTAGCATTTGTTTCGCTTCAAGACCTACAGCGGCAACAATTTTATGTGAACCACTATGACGGATAGCTACAACCGTGGGTTCATTTAATATAATGCCTCGTCCTGGCGCATAAATAAGTGTATTTGCAGTACCTAAATCAATGGCAAGATCTGGCGAAAACAAGCCTATTAGTCGTTTTAGAATCACGGGGACGTTCTCAATTAAACTTTATATGGACGCAAGGTGGCAACTTTAACTAAATGTGATGATTTGGACAAGTCAATCGCTTATCATAACGCATGATAATTTGAATTTTTTTAATACTGATTAGGTAATATTATGTCTACATCGGATGCACAGCATTCTGCAGATTTAAGTGCAGAAACAGTTTCAGCCATTGCCCACCTTGCAAGGTTATCTCTCAATGATACGCAATCTGCTGAATATGCTCAAAGTTTAAATAAGATTTTAGGCATGATGGACACATTGAAAGGCATCAATACCGACGGAATTGAACCGCTGAAGAGCCCTTTCGACCATCCTCAGCCACTACGTGAAGATGTGGTCTCAGAAAGCAATCATCGCGAGCAATACCAAGCAGTTGCACCTGCTGTTCAGGATGGTTTATACCTCGTACCGCGCGTGATTGAGTAATTACTACCCAGTTCATTCTTTTTATTAAATTAAACGTAAAGAATTATTTCTCATGACAGATTTACATCGCTTATCCATTCGTGAACTCAGTGAAGGTCTGGCAAATGCCCAGTTTTCATCTCGCGAATTGACTGAACATTACTTAAAGCGCATTACAAAAATTGATGCTCAAGTAAAATCATATGTAACCGTTACGCCTGAATTGGCATTGGCAGAAGCTGATGCGGCTGACACACTGCGTAAGGCAGGTGGTGCAAATGTGTTAACAGGCGTACCAATCGCGCATAAAGACATTTTCTGTACTCAAGGCATCAAGACCACTGCCGGTTCTAAAATACTGGACAATTTTATCTCTCCTTATGACGCCACCGTTGTTGCGAAAGGCAAAGCTTCGGGCCTGGTGACTTTGGGTAAATTGAACATGGACGAATTCGCCATGGGTTCGACCTCTGAAAACTCATATTACGGCGCAACGGCTAACCCTTGGAATTTAAACCATGTTCCTGGCGGTTCTTCAGGTGGTTCAGCAGCAGCTGTTGCAGCGGATCTGGCACCCTTCGCTACCGGTACTGACACCGGTGGCTCTATTCGTCAACCTGCGTCATTCTGTGGCCTGACTGGACTTAAACCGACCTATGGCCGTGTGTCGCGCTTCGGTATGATTGCCTATGCATCATCCCTCGACCAAGGCGGCCCGATGGCACGCTCAGCAGAAGACTGTGCCTACCTGATGAACGTGATGGCCGGTCATGATGCCAAAGATTCAACATCAATGAATCAAACCGTAGATAACTATGTGGCGAACCTGAATGATACATCCGTCAAAGGTTTACGCATTGGTATTCCAAAACAGTACTTTAATGTTGCCGGCCTAGCTGAAGATGTTAAAGCACGTGTCGAAGAATCATTGAAAAAGTTAGAAGACATGGGCGCTACGCTGGTTGAGATCGACCTCAACATGACCGAAAGCTACGTTCCGACTTACTACCTGATCGCACCTGCTGAAGCATCCTCTAACTTACAACGCTTTGACGGTGTGCGTTATGGCTACCGCTGTGAAAATCCAGTGGACTTGATGGACTTGTACAAACGTTCACGTTCAGAAGGTTTTGGTAAAGAAGTGCAACGTCGTATCTTGATTGGTACATATGCATTGTCTGCGGGTTACTACGATGCCTACTACGTGAAAGCACAAAAAGTACGTCGTTTGATTCAACAAGACTTCTTAAAAGCATTTGAATCTGTTGATGTGATTGCTGCCCCTGCTGCACCAACAACAGCGTATAAGATTGGTGCAAACCTTTCTCCTGTTGAAATGTACTTGGGTGACATTTACACCATCGCGGTGAACTTGGCAGGTCTTCCTGCGATTAATGCGCCTGTTGGTTTTGACCAGAACAACTTGCCAGTTGGCTTACAGTTGATTGGGAATTACTGGTCAGAATCGCAATTGTTGTCTGTGGTACACCAGTATCAGCAAGTAACTGATTGGCATACACAACGCGCGGCAATTGCTGAGGAGAATGCATAATGGCTCAAGCTCAAAACAATTCTACAAAAGCGGCTAAACCAAAATCTAACCTGATTGAGGGTTGGGAAGTCGTTATTGGTATCGAGATTCACACTCAGCTTGCCACCAATACCAAAATTTTCTCAGGTTCATCGACTGTTTTCGGTAATGATCCAAACACCCAAGCCAGCCTGGTTGATTTGGCCATGCCGGGCGTATTGCCGGTATTGAATAAAGAAGTGGTGGATCTTGCGATTCGCTTTGGTTTGGGTATCGATGCCTATATTGATCAGGCCTCCGTATTTGCGCGTAAAAACTATTTCTACCCGGATTCGCCAAAAGGCTACCAGATTAGCCAGATGGACAATCCGATTGTGGGCTTGGGTCATATCGACATCCAGCTTGAAGATGGCACGGTTAAACGGATTGGCGTAACCCGTGCGCACCTTGAGGAAGATGCAGGTAAATCGATTCATGACCAGTTCGAAGGTATGTCAGGCATTGACTTGAACCGTGCCGGTACACCGCTGCTTGAAATCGTATCTGAACCGGATATGCGTTCGGTTGAAGAAGCGGTTGCTTATATTAAAGCGATTCATACGCTGGTGCGCTGGTTAGGCATTTCTGACGGCAACATGGCAGAAGGTTCGTTCCGTTGTGACTGTAACGTGTCTTTACGTCGTCCGGGTCAACCCTTCGGTACGCGTTGCGAATTGAAAAACCTGAACTCATTCCGTTTTATTGAACAAGCGATCAATGTTGAAATTGAACGTCAAATGGAAATTCTGGAATGGGACGGCACCATTGATCAGGAAACGCGTTTATTCGATCCTGTGAAGATGGAAACGCGTTCAATGCGTTCAAAAGAAGAAGCCAACGATTACCGTTACTTCCCTGACCCTGACTTGTTGCCTGTGATGATTGCGGATGAACAAATCGAAGCAATCAAAGCCACCATGCCTGAGCTGCCTGCGGCACGTCGTGCGCGTTTTGTGGCGGACTTTGGCGTGACTGAGTACGATGCTCACGTTCTAACGCTTACTCGTGAAATGTCAGAGTTTTATGAAGAAGTCGTGAAAGCTGCTGGCGGCGCTGCACAAGGTAAGATTGCTGCAAACTGGGTGATGGGCGAATTCTCAGGGGCGCTCAACAAAGCAGGCCTAGATCTTCAAGATTCTCCTGTTTCTGCGGAAAAACTTGGCGGCATGATCGCACGTATTGTCGATAACACCATTAGCGGTAAGATCGCGAAACAAGTGTTCGGCTTTATGTGGGATGAAGGCAAAACTGCGGACGAAATTATTGCTGAGAAAGGCTTGAAACAGGAAACTGATACAGGCGCGATTGAAGCAATTATTAAGGAAGTGCTTGCCGCCAACGAGAAGATGGTTGAAGAGTACAAATCTGGTAAAGAAAAAGCTTTCAACGGTCTGGTTGGTCAAGTGATGAAAGCGTCTAAGGGTAAAGCCAACCCTGCTCAAGTGAATGAATTGATGAAGAAATTGATTGGTTGATTTATTCGCTAATTGATTGATTATATGCTATAAAAACCTCGCTTAATGCGGGGTTTTTTGTATGACAATTATTGTTTGTGGATACACACATAAGCTAAAAGAAAAAATTGACTATGCGCAAATTTGGTCTGATGTAAATAAAGAGCAATGGTCATTTCAGGATCGAAAAATTATAGATGCTGATGGGAATGAATTAGCTGATATGTCTAGGCGAAAAAAATATGAAAGACCCGAGCTTAATCATCAAAATTATGAATTAGTTTTAGATGATTATTATAAAAGTACATTTTATTTATGTGATTCTGGAATTTCTGTCGGAAATAATCTGGCATATATCGACAATTTCTTCAAAGTTGAAAGTATAGACTTAAAACTCTATCAACCATATTTTGTAGGAGAATACTTTCACAGTTATAATTCTGTATATCTCACTAGAAAGGTTGCCATAGGATTCGCTGGAAATGTAAATTTAGCTAAATTATGCATAGCTTATATACGAGAACATTTAGAACAATTACGTATTTCTTGTAAGGATTTTCATCCTATTGAATATAACATTCGAAAACATTGTGATAAAAACAACCCTTTAGAAGTAAATTCTGACACAACAGGTTGGGACGAAAGTTTATTTGGAAACTATAATGAAAAAATATTATATACAGGAGAACAAGTATCTGAATTTATTGAACACTCTATTAATGCAGGATATGAAAGGATTAGAAAAAATCTAAGTAATTTAAAAGCCAATACAACTATAAGAGAAAAGGATATTATTGCTGAGTTTGCAGTAACTATATACTGCCCATCCAAGAACAAAAATGAAATATATGTATATCGCCCGAAATTTATTGAGAATGAATTTGGAGTGCCTAATGGAAAATTAATTGCAGAAAAGCATCTTCTACCCGAAGATCAAATTGCAATTTTAGGTACTAAAGCTATCACTCAAGATCTAGAACAACAATATTCTAATTTATTAACAGATATTAAGAATCCTCAAGAAGAACTATTTAAATCAGTAAATCAATACATCAAAAATCAGATTTCGGAATGCATTTTCAATGTTAACTTACCCTCTTATTATTTCCAATTTGATCAATATAAAGGCCTAACCATAATTAAGAGATTAAAAGAATAAATATGACTATCAAAAAAGTATCCTCCATCGCCAAACTCGAAGACTTAGGACGTATTCAACTGTCAAAGTCATTCTTCATGCGCGACTTCCTCTATAGCGAAATCGCCAATTGGTACGGTGTACCCAACTTCCCTGACCATCCTGACATTGCCATTCGCACAGGCAAAGAACTCTGCCAACAACTGCTCGAACCATTACAAGAAAAATTTGGACGAATTGCGATTCGCTCGGCATATCGTTCTCCAACCGTCAATCAACTCGGCAACGAAAAAGGACATAACTGCGCAAGCAACGAAAAAAACTTTGCCAGCCATATTTGGGATTACCCCGATGCAAAAGGTTATGGCGCGACGGCGTGTATCGTTATTCCATCATTCTTAGAATTGTATGAAAAAGACCAAAGTAATTGGCAACAACTTGCTTATTGGATTCATAACAATTTGAACTATAGCCATCTACAATTTTTCCCAAAACTCTGTGCATTTAACATTGGTTGGCATGAACAGTCTGCACGGGACATTTATAGTTATATCCAGCCAAAAGGCTATTTATTACGGGGTAAAGCGGTGAATAAAGAATTTGAAAAGTTTTATCCTGATTTGATTTAATCCCCCTAAATCCCCCTTTGAAAAGGGGGACTTTGTCACGTAATCAAATTGATACACGTAGTTCCCTCTCCTTTTTTAAAGGATGAGCGTTATAACGCGCAAGAGGGAGAGGATTATTAAAAGACTCCCTCTCCTGAGCAAGTTTTAAAGCACTACTTTAAAATGCAGCGCAAGCGGTTACTAGCAAGATTTTTATTATTTATACTATAAAATCAGAAATATCCAAGCAAAACAAAAATGACACCTGAACTATTACTTACCATCATTCAAACCCTCATCGGATTATTTGCTCTGGTCATTATCATTTTACTGATAATGATCAAATGGCGTAAACGACTATCCGCAGCTCAGCCTGTACCATATAGAAAACAGCGCGGTTTGGGCTTAGCAGATGGGCTTGAATTTATTTTCTATCCTATTTACTGGCTGATTAAAATCATTATCGCTATTTTCAAATAAAACCAGCTTACCCTCTTACAACCCCAACTTATTCAGCAAATCTGGTGTCAAAAAAGTCTGTGCCACACGATTTAAATCGATATAACGCAGCACACCTTTAAGCTGATTATTGATTTCAGGATTCTTTAAAATTTCCTCACCTGTGGTTTTACCCAAAGCCTGAAAACTATCGCCCACAGCCTGTAAACCTTCAGCTTGAATCACCGCCTTGGTCTGTGCTGAACATTGCTCCACTAAAATGCGCTGCAACACCGTCGCCAGATTCTTGTCTAATGCTTCCTTTTGAGTCGCAGTCACATTGCTAAAAGCCTTTAAGTCCGGATGATTGCCCAATGCCACAAATGTCCATTGCAAGACCGTGGTTTTATCAGTGGCTGTAGTGGACTTCATCAAACAGTCACTCAGCTGATCGACCGTTGGGCCCGCCATCGTAACCTGTGCTGCTCCCAATAATGCTGCACCTAGAAAAAATGAACGAATACGAGAAGAACTTTTTAAACCCATCACCACTTCCTTTTAATATGACATCAGCATTTTGGCGCTGAAAATAGTTTCTTTGTATCATGTAAAAAGGAAATATACTGATAGAGCTCTGTAAAACCTGAACTGGATTTAAAATTAATTCAGATGAAAAATTTCATCCCATCATGCTATTCATCAGATGATGATATTGATCGAGTAAACTTAGCGTTATTATTCAAATTAAAACAATAAAAATAATCATGATGACTGCAAACACCTTTAACAGCATCCTTCCTTGGAGACTGGTTGTGTTCTTTAGCTTGACCGTATTGTTATTGATCCATCCTGTTTTTCGAAGATGGATGTTCGAATCGCGCGACTTGCCCAGCAAACGCAGTCGGATCTCATCCTCTATATCCGACCTGATTGAACTGATTTTTTATCCCATCTTCTGGTGAATCAAAATCATCATACGGATTCTGGATTAAATGCGTTTAATGCAGTGCTTATTTGATCTGTCTCAACATATTCTTCGCACCACTATGATTATAGTTGTTAGACAGATTCTGTAGCACACGCTTGGCCTGAGTTTTAGCATTCGGGAAACGGTTGGCATAGGCCGGAATCCCGTTCAAACAGCGAGCAACCAGCATCCCTGATTCGGTATAAACCCGAGTTCCCTCAGTCCCCTGCAATTTGCCATAATTGTAGGCACGCTGCGCATTATTGCAGGCATTATTCAGGTTCTTGCCACTATTAATATCACGGCGTGCTGCCACATAGAGCTTCATCTGCTGCTGTTGGGGTGTTTCTACCACTGAAGCTCTCACGGGGACTACCCTCGTCGCGATCTGTTTTTTCTCTAACTCTTTTCTTTCTAATTCCTTTCTCTCTAATTCTTTCCTTTCCTGCTCTTTACGCGCTGATTCTTTAAGTTCATTCGTGCTCTTCGTTACAGGCGTTTTTATCGATGCAGCAGTCTTTTTCTGGGTAGCGACAGTGTTCTTATTTGCAGCAAGGTAAAAGTTTCTTGCCTCAGTCGCACTCATCAACTTGGTCAGCAATCGAACGCTACGGTTCTGGCTGGTTTTATCGACCTGTCGTTCAGAAACCGGCTCGATCGAGACGATCCAGCTTTCAGCCAGGCCATCCATACGACACTGATAGGCGCCGCTTCCCTGTACCACACCTCGGTTTGTACTCAGGCGTTTGCGTTGGGCAAGATCTGCCACGGCATTAAAATTACTTCTATACAATAGGGAAAATTTACCGCCTTGTTCATGACAATATTGCGTCAGGATCGAACGCGGATACATGGCCTGAGTGCTGTTATTTTTCTGTGCTTGCCCCCAAAGATAAATATAATCTTTTGCACTGCCATCACGTTGATTCAAAGCCCGCTTGGCGATTAGCTCTTCCGGACTGGCAAAAGGATGTAAAACCCCTGATTTCAGCCGACTCACGCTATTACATCCCGCCAAGCCTATTGCCCCTATTATTAGAATTATTACGTTTAGCTTCACAGCAAATATCTCAACCCCAGATTCCCGTATAACATAGCCTAAATATCAGCAAACAACAAACACAAGATATTGATAAGTATCAAATTTAAAAGATAAAAAGGAGGCACATCATTCACAACCCTATACATTATGCCAAGCCTCAGCCTATAAAAATTGAGATAAGCATCCTTCTGGCGCGTAGTTAAAGGATAAATAACAGCGGGATTGAATCGGAAATAAATAGAACACCACATAAAAAGCCGAAGAAAGATAGCAATCTTTCTTCGGCAGCTTATTCAGGATAACGGTACAGATCTTTATTATCATGTGTAAAAAATTACTTTTTACCCTCTATAGCATTGTCTGAACAAGATCAGCATCAGAATAATTTCCTCAACGTACACTTCTTATTTTTATACGTTAAACCGCTGGAAATTAAACTCCATCTTCGCTGGTCATTAAGATTCTAATCAGGAAAACCAGACCTGAATACCCCTATATTGGGATATTTTGCTCCTATTTGATCTGATCTGACCAATGGTCAGATCAAGCTTTTCGATTAGATATTAACGTCGATTTAGATATAAAAAGCCAAAGATAAAATCATTTGGCTTTTACAATCTAATGGGTAACTTAGAAAAAATTAATCCAGATGGGATTCAAATGCTTTTAAACGTTTATAGATCGACATCAGCTCAATAATGGTCGGCCACGATAAAATCAGATATTGGAAGGACTCACGTACTTTTCCAAATACATTCAGGATTTGCATCATCAAACCCAGGGTGATCGTTCCTGCTGCAATACTCGGAAACAGGATAAATAATCCATAGATATTGTCTAACTGTAAGTACCAGATCCGGACTAGGTTGAAATAGGCATAGTGAAAATACAGACGGAAATAATTCCAGCGTACCCGGCTAAACAGTTCTTGCAGTGTCAGCGGATGAGCCCGATCAGCATGATCCTCTCCGTACACCAGTTCTTTACGGTAAGCAGCCTCGACTTTCTGGTTATTAAACTCCAGTCCTGGCAGTTTCATCCCGACCACCATCAAAATGACGGTACCCAATACGGCCCATCCAATAGAAGCCCACATTAAAGCATGCGGTATTTCTCCCACAATTGGCAGAACCTTTACATGACTTGAAAGCTGGTACAGGATAGGCAGAAACGCCATCAATAACATCAATGCTTCAATCAGGGAAACACTCAGCTGTTCCGTGGTTTTGGCAAAGCGCATGGTATCTTCCTGAATACGCTGGGATGCGCCTTCAATATGACGCAATTGTTCCCAATGTGCCGTGTAATAGTTATTCATCGCGGTACGCCAGCGGAACACATAATGGCTGACGAAAAACATATTAAATACGGCCAAAGTGACGTAAATCATGGCGATATAAATAAAGGTTAAAGCTTCTTGATAGAGAAGTGAAACATCTCCGCCACCGCTGCCTAGCATTTTCTGGATCTGGTCATAAAACGGGCTATACCATTCATTTAAAACGACATTGACCTGTACCCCAAACCAGATATTAAACAGGATAAAAGCCGAGCCCCAGACTGACCAACGCTGCCATGGATGTTGTGCTTTCCACATCCAGAATAGAGCAAATATGGCAGTGGCAAGAAAAAACCAAAGGTAGAACCAGAGAAACTTGGCTGACCAGAAACGACTGATACCGATAGCGAGACTTTCCTCAGAATAGCCTTCAGGGAAACCCAAATAGACTCCCCATCCTGATCCACCAGTATGCCAAAGCACAAGATTAAGGATAAACCACAAAATCAGGCTGCTAAAAAACCAGACGGGTTGCGGGAAAAATGACTTGAACATGCTGACCTAGTTCTCCTTCTATCTCTTGGTCATCCAAATGACGCCTAGTTTATTCTTATTTTAGACTTTTACTGTTATAAAGCATTAATTTTCAATTTAGTTTAAAAATAACATAGCGATGCATAGTCCCTTATAAAATTTATTTTTATAGATTTTCAAAACGTATTTTTCTCTTAATGAGTCTTTTTATTCTTGATCAGCCTATCTAAAGCTCCAGAGGCAATCAGGCACATGAATCATCAAGTTTTTGCCTTATGTATTTTTAAATCCTGTACATCAGTACGGCCTATCTGTTTTATTACAAACGAATATAGCTTCTTAAGGTTCTATAAATAGAATAAAATCAAATACTCAATAATGGTTTTATAGATGTTTAGATAAAAGGTTTTGCTACTACTGAAGTGAACAAATCATTGACCCAGTTCTCATTTTTCGCAGAAATAGTTAAATTTTCAAAAATCATGCTATGATTTAACTCTCGAAAAGTAATCTTATTTTGGAATAAAACTATGGAAAGTTCGGTAATTGAATTACTTAAACCATTGACCTTAGAAAAGGAAAATTGCACCCCGATTATTTTTGAGGCAGGCACTGTTTTGAAAGTGGTCATGCAGACTCCCACCAGTCTTTTGGTCAGTAATGATGATGACTTTAACTTCACAATTCCTTTAAAAGATGAAAATGAGCTGTGGAGAGAGCTCTAAGCACTTTCTCCATTTTGAACAGACGGGTTGTATCTGTGCCAGCTGCTGAATTGATATGATACGGCCCTCAACTAAGCTTGCTTTTGAATGTAAGTTATCGTTATTTTATTCCCTGCTCAAAATTCATTTACTCTTTTTTTCTGAGAAGTCCTTGGCAGTCTAAGCGGGATATGATTCGTGCAAAAAACACCTTTATAGTTGAAAATCCACCTATTTTTGGCCGGGACTAAATAATTTGCACCCTATTTTCCCTTTTTATGTAAGTTCCAATACTTAAAGGATCTTCTTTCCTTACACACCTTTTCTTTAGCTTAACTTCATCTAAGCTCAACGTCTTGATTTTGAAACTTGAATATTCTAGCTATTTATGACCAGTAAATTAAAAAAACTCACTCTATGTGAGTGACTTTTTATACAAAATAATAAAATTAAAAATATAATAATGAGAAAAATTTAAATCTGTAAAACTAATTTCAAAAATCCTTAAACATCGTCAAATTTTTATATCTGATCTAAAGAAAATTATAGAGTAATAAGTTCTTATCCTGTAACACTCTAATAGCCCCCATATCTTCATGACCTTTTATATATTTAAAAAATAATAATTTTCAACAGCTTCTCTTCTATTTTTTCACTCCAATAATAGGGTTAATTATTTTTATCCAAAAAATTCATTTTAAATAAAATCAACTTATATTATCTACATTTAAAATAAATCAAATTTTAAAAATAAAATACTAAATTATAGCGATTAAAATTTTAAACAACTCAAGCAATCACATTGAATATTATGGCTTAAATAAAAAATAATCCTAAATAAAAATAAATTAATAAAAAACAGTCAGAGCATTATCTTTAAAATTTATTAAGAATAATATCTTTTACATGAAAAATATTTCCAAATTTTACAAAGTAACTATACTTGTTAAAAATGTTTCTTTTCTGCACTTAAATCCAGTCTGTTAAATGAAATATGCTATATATTTATTAGATTAAAAATTAATCAGGCAGTTTTAAACTTTAAATTAATTTTATTTCAAATACTTAGGTAGAGTTTATGTCCGCTCAACACTCTGGTCAAGATGCAGAAGATTCACTTATAGTCCCTTCTCCTCTATTAGCTCAAGTGATTTTAACTCAACTCAATCCAGTTATTTATTCTCATAAGCTTATTTTATTTCTTGATATTGATGGAACTATTTCCGAATTCCATCCTGATCCAACAAAAAATATAATTAAAGATGAAACCTTAAATACCTTGAAAGAGCTACAACAATATATTGAGTTGGTATTAATCACTGGTCGTTCTATTGCACAAGCTCAAAAACTTATTTATCCCTTTGACTGGAATATTGCCGGCTCACATGGTCTGGAATTAAACTATCAATCGCGTTTAAGTCATTTAATTGATTTAAATTCTGAGCAATTTGAATTATTAAAAAATTATATTACTGAACATAGCGCTCAGCTTGCTCAGATTCGAATAGAAAAGAAAGACTATTCGGTCGCACTGCATTTTCGTGAACATCCACATTTAGAAGATCTGGTGCATACATTTGCATTGGATTGTCTGACCCACTTTCAAGCATTTGAACTGAAGGCCGGGAAGTTTGTATTTGAGCTGGTACCCAAAGGTGCAAACAAAGGTTCAGCCATTCAACACATTCACCAGCAAGCTCATTTAAGTGATCATTACCCTATTTTTATCGGTGATGACCTGACCGATGAAGCTGGCTTTCAGGTGATTAATAGCTTAAAAGGCTGCTCCATTAAAGTCGGCACGGGCAACACCGTAGCACAACATCGGCTCGAAAACGTAACACAAGTACAAGCTTTTTTAACGGAGCTTTTAGCATTATTTAAAGCACAACAACAACAATTATTGGAGAAATCACATGTCAAAACTCATTGTGTTATCAAATCGTGTGAATCTACCTAACCCAGACAATACACAGGCAGGTGGATTAGCGGTGGCATTGCAGGATGCTTTGCAGGATATTGGCGGCATTTGGGTCGGCTGGAATGGTTCCAGAGTCGACCATGGCAAAGAGCAGAAGTTTCAAATCCTCAAACATCAGAATGTTGAATATCATACGAGTCCTTTGACTGAGCCCCAATATCAGGGGTTTTATTGTGGTTTTGCCAATAATGCCTTATGGCCGCTGATGCATGATCAGCATCAACTTGTGGATTATCAGCCACAGGATTTCAAAACCTATAAAGATGTCAATTTACGCTTTGCCAAGCATCTGAAACAGGTCGCCTCTCCCCATGACATCATCTGGATTCATGATTACCATTTTTTAAGTGTGGCGCATTACTGTCGGAAACTGGGTATGCGTAACCGTATTGGTTTCTTCCTGCATATTCCTTTTCCTGAACTGAAACTCTGGCAGACTTTACCAGCCTATCAGGATCTGGCGCATCATCTGGCTCATTTTGATGTACTCGGATTTCAGACCCCACGCGATCAGAAAAACTGTATCCAGTTTCTGGAACAGACCTTAAAAATCAAGCATCGTCATGATGAAATCCTGAATTATCAGTCAAGACGGATTTATGTGAAATGCTATCCAATTGGCGTGCATCCAGTTCAACTGCAAAATCAGGCGGCTGATAGCCAGCTTAGCAAATTGCCTTTTGATCTCGAGACAGTCCGTCCTTATAAACGTATTATTTCGGTCGACCGGATTGATTATAGTAAGGGTTTACTGGAGAAAATCGGATCCTTGCAAAGCTTGCTGGAAGATCAGCCCGAATTTAAACATCAGTTTCAGCAACTGCAAATTGCCTGCCCATGCCGACTGGATGTCAAAACCTATAAAAACCTGTATGAGCAATTCCAGTCTGCCGTGCAGGAACTCAATACCCAGCATGGCACAGCAGACTGGCAACCTTTCGATTGCAGTTATGAAACCTTAGGTCATGAAGCGTTAATGCAACTGTATCGTAAGGCAGATATTTGCTGGGTAAATTCGATCCGGGATGGTATGAATCTGGTGGCGAAAGAATATATTGCGGCGCAGAATCTACTCGATCCGGGTGTTTTGATTCTGTCTAAATATGCCGGTGCTGCTGAACAAATGAAAGAAGCCTTACTGGTCGATCCTTATGAGCATGACAGTATGTCCAAAGCCTTGAAAAAAGCGCTGCGCATGTCTAAATCGGAGCGTTTAGAACGTTATCGTTATTTAAGCCAAGGCTTGAAAAACTTCGATATTATTTGCTGGCGAGATCAATTTATCACTGACTTGAAAAAATCACAGAGTGTACGAATCTATCGTCCGGTGGCTAGCGGAATTTCCACCCAGTTCAGTGTGCATGCTTAAATACACACCTGAAAAAAATACCAGCATTATGCTGGTGTTTCGTTTTGTAGCGGAGAAATAAGCTCTTCGGCCGCTTGTGCATCTTTTGGATCTGCAGTCAGATGATTCAAAATCACAATACTGAATAGACCTATCGCAATCACACTAAACACCAGACTCAAGCCAATAATTTCACTGCCGAAACCGACCAATGCCGGTCCGATCAGTGAACCTGTGTATGCAAATACCGATACATAGGATAATGCCACATGTGAAGCCAAGGTTTTTTGACGGCCTGCACGTGAAAACATTAACGGTACAATATTAGCACTGCCCAGACCGAGAATGGCATAGCCCAGCAACACTACTTGCCAGACTGGTGCAAAGACCACAGTCAATAAACCGGTTGCAGCCAAAATTGCACTCAGTAGAATGGTATTTTTTTCACCAAACTGTTGAATAATGAGATGTCCGCTGAAACGACCCAATACCATCAAGGCCGCAAAGAAGCTATAAGCCAAACCAGTTTGAGCCGCTGGCAAATTGAACTGGCTGGCAAGATAAATCCCACTCCAGTCCATCGCTGCGCCTTCGGACAGGAACGCCACAAAACAGATCAAACCGATGCCTAGAATCGCCCAGGTGGGTGCTGCTTTTGTCGCTGACTGTTCTGATGAGGAGGTTTCCTCTAGCACTGTTTTTGGCTCAATCCCCAAGCTAAAAGGAATAGCCAATATTGCAATCAATAGCAAAATCGCACTGACAATAACTGCGCCAGTTAAAGGCGCTAGACCGAATCCCATTAACGTGGTCATTCCCAGCACACCGGCCAGACCACCGAGGCTACATACGCCATGGAAACCCGACATTAAACTTTTAGCAAGTTTTTTCTCAACCTGTGCGGCCTGAATATTGACTGTCACCCCCAAAGCACCAGCACTGGCCCCAAAGAAAAACAGGCTGATCGCCATCATCAAATGATTCGGGCTATACGCCAAAGCAGGCAAAATAAACAAAAATGCTGTTAACACCACAGCCAGAACCGCACGGCAACCTAATGTATTGGCGAGTCGGCCTGCCAGTGGCATCGTCAGCATGGATCCAATTCCGGCACAGAGTAATAACAGACCAAAGTCTGCATGATTGAGTAACAGGCGCTGCTGTGCATAGGGAATTAAAGGTGCCCAAGCTGCGGTACTAAAACCCAAGCTAAAGAAGCACAATGCAGTCGCTATTTTCTGCCATAGATGGGGTGATGGAGACTGAATTCGAGAAAGCAGAGTTTGATTAAACATTGTATTACCTAAAAAGAAGGCTCAGGCATCCATTACCGATCATCCATAGAAAAACCCCACTGACTTATAGCTGAAATGTATAAGTAGGCGGGGCTTAATTTGCGTGAATTATAAACAGAATAATTTTAAATGGAATAGCTTTTAGGCGCTAATTTCAAGATTTTTTACAAGTGGCTGATTGTATAAAATTTATAATTTTGTAATTTTATTTGCATAGGCTGATCGGTTTTTCAGCGGCTTGTTTAAGCTCCAGATTTTGCAGAAAATGTGCAAAACCGGCTGCAATTTTTGAGCTAAGCCGACTGCTGGTGGTCACTCTGAGCTGATTCGACCAGATAATCTTTGCCCCGACATGTTCTAGGCGATGGATGAAATCGACATCTTCATGACAGTCCAGTTGCTGAAAGCCGTTTACCTGTAGATAAGACGCGGCCTTAAAACATAGATTTGCCCCATGAATATGACGGTGATCCATCTTGTCCTGATAATGACTCAGATAAGTCTGACGGGCTAATGTGCTTAAATGCCCCCATTCATCCAGATCGACCACCCCACAAATCACATCCGCCGGTTGGTGCTGCAACATGACCTGAAACCAGTCACGCTGTACAAAAGAATCGGCATCAGTACAACAAATCCAGTCACAACCCTGCTCGATCATGTGCTGAACGCCTAGATGACGTGCCTTTCCTACATTTTTAAAATGACAACTGATCGTCTGAATTCCCGACTGCTGAACTTTGCTTGCAGTAGAATCGGTGCAACTGTCTAAAACCACCAGAATCTTGATCTCGGGCAGAACTGCTAATTTTCCCACATGCTGAAAGATGTAAAGTCGTGCAGATTTTAATGCCTTCAGGCAACGTTCAATATAGGCTTCTTCATTACAGGCCGGAATCACCACCGCAATTTTCTTCATTTCAAGCCCTCCAGCTCTGCCACAGATTGCGCAGAATTCAGCCACAGATCGACCAGAAAGTCTGAATCCTGTACGCTGAGATTATGCTTATATTTTAACTGGGCTTTTAATTGTCGATGTACCTCTTCACCATTTAAGCTAAATCCTGCAATCGGCGCGCGCCAATGACAACTCAAGATACATCCACCGGGTTCGAGTGCAGTATGCAACCATGCCAGCACCTGTTGTAATGCGGCCGGATCTAAATAATATAGAATCTCACTGATCACAATGAGCTGAAATTTCTGTTGCGGCAAGTGATCTGGCACAATCCGCTGTAGCACCTGTACATGCGGATAAGCATGTAAACGCTGCCGAGCCAATTGAATAGCAGTTTCGTTGGCATCCAGACACATTAAAGTTGCTGTTCGCTGTGCCAGTTCCTGACTGAAGATGCCATTACTACAACCAATTTCAATCGCGGAGTCAAACTGCAAACGCGGCAAGACCGCCAGACAAATCTGCCGTTTGCGCTGTTCATACCAGCGTTGTTCATAGTGCCAGGGATCTCCCTGATTCAGCGCATACAAGGCATCAAAATATTCCTGATCATAGGCTACTTTACTATTCATACAGATACACCTCCCAGGGTTGTAAAATACGCTGTAATGCCTGCTCTGGCAGAATGGGTGCCTGTTCTATGCTAGGGTCAAGCTCGATCTGACTCTTAAAACACCGCGCAGCTCGAGACTTATAGTGCAATTCTCGATCAGTCAATTTGAGTTGATGAGCGATGGTCCAGGGAATTCTGGTATCTCCAGGTGTGGCCCAATGCCAGGCCCAAATCAGGACCTGAATACAGGATAAGTGCCGTTCGGTTGCTAGCTGTTGGGTGACCTGCCCTGTAATTTCATGATCTGGATGTCCATCATGCACAAAGGTGGTAATGAGCACATCATTGGGCTGCAAATAAGATTGCAAATGCTGTTTCAGCAGTTCTCGCTGTTCTGCGACCTGGCCATCCTGAATATCCAGCGCAATCCGCAGAATATTCTGCTTCAATGCTAACTCTTCCAAAGCTGCTCGCGTTTCAGCAGGACGAATCTGGTTCAACTCTTCCGGGTTATACAAAATCGAGTCTGGATGGCTGGCGGTACCATTGGTAACGGCAAAAAGTACAATCTGATATCCCAATGTGTCCAGACGCTGAATCAGACCGCCACAACCCAAAATTTCATCATCCGGATGCGGGGCAATAATGCAGACTCGGGCATCTGATGGAATAATGCTGGGAATATCGAATTCCGGCATCTGTTGCAAAATCTGGCAAGAGCGCCATTCTTCAAGCCGTGTACCTTCGCCATGGATGACACGGTCTTCGACAATCTCGTGTCTTATAATGTCCATAACTCTTCCTCCTGCACACTCAATTCACCAATCCGTTCCAGATCAAAGGCGGCATGGCTCTGACGAATAAACACCGGCAGATCGGCTGCAAGTCGGGCAAAATGTGGCTGCTCGCAATACGGTGCAGCGCCAAGGGCCTTACCCACCTGAGTCAGCACGTTTAAAGCGGTCGCTTCAACCTGAGCACGCAAGGCCTGAATCTGTAATTGATGGGGAAATTTAGGCTGCTGATCAATTAAATCTGCGACTTGATAAAACAAAGCCTGTGTCGCTAAAAGCTTCCGACTGATTTCACCGAGATACATGGCCTTATAGGCATGCGGTTTTAACAAGACAGCCTGTTTTAAATATTCAGCCAAACGCACGGTTGCGCCGTACCAGCAGGCAGCCACGCCGGCAGCGCCATGCCAGAAGCCCGCCCGATCCAGATAAGCATTCGGCGCTGCAACTTTTTTAGCATTAACCTGATTCAGTTCAAGCCGGGCAGTCAAGGTATGCTGCATGCCCACCGCCTGCCAAATGTCCGTATGATGCTGAATACCTGCTTGTTGCAGATCAAGAATCAGCAACTGTGATCGTTGCTGCTCATCACGATAAGTCAGCAGACCATATTGCACCCAGACCGAGGCAGAACACCAAGGCTTTATTCCTGTAAGTTTTCCAGCGTCTAATATTAAAGGGCTTGGCCCGCCTTCTGCCGCCCAGACTGCCCATAGACCTTTTTGCTCTAGCGGAATATTCAGTTCATGCAAAATGGCCAAGGCATCCAGATGTGATTCAAACAGTTTGCCCAGACTCAGATTGCTTGCGGAAACCTGACTAAGCATCCGCCAGCGTTTTAAGGTGTTTCCAGAAGCGGGATAAGGAATCTGATCGGAAATCGATACCAGTTCCATCAGGGTCTTAGGAATTTTTTCTTCTAGCTCCAGCGGAGAATTTTCAAATCTTTGTAATATTGGGTAATCCCCCCTAAAAATAATTGAGTTTAAAAGTAGAAAATCGAATAACCTTGATTTAAGGAGATTTTCTATGAAAACATCTAAGTATTCAGACAGCTTGATCATGAGTATCTTGAAGCAAGCTGA
>NZ_VPAQ01000024.1:0-34172 GCF_013419135.1 Acinetobacter sp. YH12100
AAACTCTTCAGTTTAAAATCAGTAGTGCCTAAAGGACACCAATCTTGGCTCATCAATTTTCTGACAAATATTTCTCAAATAAACTTCGAGTCATTTCTACCATCAATCAATGAAAATAATTTCGATCAATCAACAAGTAAAAATCCACACAAGTTGTTCTTCATAATCTCTTAATGATCTTTCTAACACCTCGTCAGTGCTAGAAGCTGGACTTCGATAAACTCAACAACTCCGCCATTCTGCTTCGTTCGTTTCCGTCTATCTCGTCGGTATGGGTGCATTCTAGAGGATTTCAGAATCATTGCAACCCCCAATTCACTATATTTTTCACGTATGTCTTTTTTTTCTACAAAAATTGCTAAAAAATCGCTTTTTTATCTAATTTTTAAGCGTTTTTATGCAATAAACCCACTAAATACGTCATTTTGTTTTTATAACTGAAAATTTATTTAGACCTAAAAGCTATCACAACAATCGTTAAAAAAGATTTTTAGCCTTTTCACATTGAAATCTTGTCTTTTATTTAAATTAGCTCGTCAAAAGAAAACCAAAATCACTCTATCTTGCCCAGTAAGCTGATCTAAATCTTAGACTCCTCAATTTATGAGTTATTTTTTACGTAAAAAGTTTTTATAAAAGCCTATTCTTAGGCTGCTATATAGAAGAGGTATTCATTCTTTAGTTTTCGAATCCCAAAACCATGCTTAGATCACTTATATATAGAAGATAAAGTCTGTTATTTTTAATTAAGCGACTTTTTCCTGTTGTTGCTGTCCAAGCCAGTGTTGCATAACTTCTACAATCATGTCTTTCTTACCCTGATAATCCTCGGCAACAAAGAATAATTTCGCGCGTCGCGGTAACTGCTCTTCAATCAGGGAAAATAAAAAGTAATGCGCGGCCAGATCAAGCTGCATAAATAAAGTATAGACAGATCCATAGAGTTGCTATTTTTGTTCGACTGGCTGGTATTCAAATAAGAACCGTAAAATGCAATCGATCTGTTCATCAAAAATATCTTCTGTTGGATAGCGATACATCAAATTACCTCTGTTTTAATTTTTTATGTTTTGCACTTTTCTTTTGGAGTCAATTGAAATGAACTCATTCTTAGAGATCATTCACCTAAGCTCAATTTGCTGATTAATCTTAAGTTTAGTTGCTCAACGAGAAGAGTAGGCATGCAGATTTATATTTCGATTACGCAATCAGAATAAATAAAAAAGGAAGAGATCTCTCCCAAAATCTCCTCCTTAGAATTGAATCTTTACCCGATCCATTATGTCATTATTATAGTTATTCGCTTTAAAGCTTTTAAAAAGAGCCCCTTGGAAAAGAGACTTTCTCAGTTGTGGAGTACTATTATTTTTACTACCCTCTAGATGCTCTAAACGAATTCTCTAGATGAATAAATCCTATACATAATAAACATGAAAAGCAAGTGATTTGGGAAAAATTAACTCTTGTTTTCATAGGGTTTTTTTTAACTTTACTTATTTGATTTTTAAATATAGAGCATCAATAAAAAAAGCAGACCGAAGCCTGCTTTTATTTCAATAACTTATCCGATTTTTAGTCAACAAAAGTGACTTTAGCAATTGCTTTTTTACTGGCCTGAACAATTAAAGTCACGTTCTCTTTCACAGAATACGTTGTATCTACAGTCTGCCAATCCACTTTCACTGCGCCACGGCCTAATGCATCCTTAGCTTGGGCTGCATTTTTGGTTAAGCCTGCTTCACGTAAAATCGAGGTAATAAAGATTTCACCACCAAACTCGCCACGTGAAATAGTCACTTCCGGCGTACCTTCAGGTAATTCACCTTCAGTAATGATATTACCCGCACCTTTATGCGCATTGGCAGCCGCTTCTGCACCATGGAAACGCTCGACCAGCTCCAATGCAAGAATCTTTTTGACTTCTTGTGGGTTACGGCCTTCTGCCACTTCTTTTAACAACTGTTGAATTTCTTCAATGGTTTTGAAGCTCAGCAGATCAAAATAACGCTCAATCAATGCATCCGGCATTGAAAGCACTTTCTGATACATCGCGCCCGGTGCATCAAATACACCAATATAGTTACCTAAAGATTTAGACATCTTGTTGACGCCATCTAAACCTTCAAGAATTGGCACTGTGATACATACTTGTGCTTCTTGGTTATAACGACCTTGTAAGGTACGACCCATCAACAGGTTAAAGGTTTGGTCTGTACCACCCAACTCAACATCTGCTTCCAGCGCAACAGAGTCATAGCCTTGTACCAATGGGTACAAAAATTCATGAATCGCGATCGGTTGTTGATTGTTATAACGTTTGGTGAAGTCATCGCGTTCCAGCATACGCGCAACCGTTTGCTGTGATGCCAATTGAATGAGATCAGCCGCAGTTTTTTGTGCAAACCATTCCGAGTTAAACACCACTTTGGTTTTGTTTGGATCAAGAATTTTAAATACTTGTTCTTGATATGTTTTAGCGTTCTCTAAAACCTGTTCACGTGACAATGGTGGACGTGTTGCGCTCTTGCCGGTCGGGTCACCGATCATCGCAGTATAGTCACCGATCAGAAACAATACTTCATGACCCAAATCTTGGAATACTTTTAACTTATTAATAAGAACCGTATGGCCCAAGTGCAAATCAGGCGCAGTCGGATCAAAACCCGCTTTAATTTTTAATGGACGATTCAATTTTAATTTCTTGAGAAGGTCTTCTTCAGAAATAATTTCGTGGGTGCCTCGTTGAATGAGGGCAAGTTGTTCTTCAGCCGGCAGGAAATTTGACATCACAAAATCCAATACATCAGTTACTCAATTTGTGCGATATACTAACACTTTTTCAGCATATTGCAGGCTTAAGAATAACCATGACAGCGATCTATATTGGGGTAATGACCGGCACGAGCATGGATGGTGTCGATATTGTTGCTGCTTCTTTTGATCCACTCCAGCTTCATGCCACACTCACTTTGGCATTTGATCCCGACCTTCGGGATGAACTGATGGCGCTGACATTGCCGGATGATAATGAAATTGACCGCATGGGCAAGGCTGATGTTGCACTGGCACAAATGATTGGTCATGGTATTAATGCGCTGATTGAAAAAAATAACCTGGATCGTTCACAAATCAAAGCCATTGGCTCGCATGGCCAGACCATCCGGCATCGTCCCGAACATGGTTTTACCCTGCAAATTGGTGACCCGAACATCATTACTGAAATTACCCAGATTCCGGTGATTTCAGATTTCCGTCGTCGTGATCTGGCCGCAGGTGGTCAGGGAGCACCTTTAGTTCCGGCATTTCATCAGGATATTTTCCAGCATGACAGCATTCACCGGGTAATTTTAAATCTGGGCGGGATTGCTAATGTCAGCCTGCTGCCTGCCGGCAAGCCTGAAGAGGTTTATGGTTTTGATACTGGACCGGCCAATATCTTGATGGATGCTTGGTGTGCCCGTTATACCGGTCAACCTTTTGATGAAAATGGTAACTGGGCAGCCTATGGCACCCCGATTCGCAGCTTGCTGGATCGCTTGCAGTCACACGAGTTTTTCTCCAAAGAGCCTCCGAAAAGTACCGGTCGTGAAGATTTCAATCTGGAATGGCTGGATGAACAGATTGCCGACTGGCGCAATGACCTGCAATACGACGAACTGGAAGATACTCCGGAAAATGTACAGGCGACTTTATTAAAGCTCACCACCCGTGCGATTAAAAAAGCCATTTACCGTTCTGGCATGGATACCGGACAAGTTTTTGTTTGTGGTGGTGGTGCCTATAACTCACATTTACTGGAGCAGCTACGCTGGCGCCTACGCAAACATGAATGGAGCGTACAGACTACCGCTGATCTTGGTTTAAGCCCGACTTGGGTGGAAGCCACGGCCTTTGCCTGGCTGGCTATGCGTTTTATGAACCAGCTGAATGGTAACCTGCCTGCTGTGACAGGTGCTTCAGGTTATCGTGTGCTTGGTACGATTACATCAATCTAAATTTATAAGTATTAAAAAATCCCTTCTCCCTTTGGGAGAAGGTTAGGATGAGGGAAAGTTTTATAAAAACCTCTCCCTGAGAAGCATGCTTCGCAAGTCTCCTACGAGGAGAGGGAAACCCAACCACAAATTAAGATCTTGCTTAACGCATCAGATTTTTGGCATTTTCATTTCTGAAAGCTCGCAGAATCTGCTGACCGGCCCGTCCTGTCGGACTTAAGCCCAAACGCTGCTGTTCCTGACGAATCGCTTGACGGGTTTTATCACCAATCAAACCATCCACCGTACCAATATCATAGCCACGATTCAGTAAAAATTGCTGGATCTCACGACGTTCTGCACGCGAAGTTCCCGGATCATCAGTAGGCCATGTGGCCGCAAAGCTACCTTTACCCTGCAAACGATCTGATAAATGAGCAATGGCCAAGGCATAACTTTCTGCCGCGTTATAGCTATAAATGGCATCGAAGTTTTTAAATACTAAAAATACTGGGCCATTCGGTCCTGCAGGTGCAAGCAATCCGGCTTGAGAGGATTGCGATAAATTTCCTTGAACCAATGCCGAACCATCGGCACGAACTACACCTTGATTAATCCAGCTACTCAAGGATTTTTTATTACGACGGCCTCCACCGGAAACCGACATGCCTTGCGGGATTTTGACTTCAAAGCCCCAAGGTTGTCCGCTCTGCCAGCCACGCTTGCTTAAAAAGTTGGCGGTCGATGCCAGTGCATCTGGAATACTTGAAACCAGATCACGTCGTCCATCACCATCAAAATCAACTGCAAGCTCATCATAAGTCGATGGCATAAACTGGGTATGACCAAACGCGCCTGCCCAGGAACCCTTTAATTGTTCTTCGCGCACATCACCACGTTGTAACAGTTTCATGGTGGTAAAGAACTCACCGCGGAAATAACTCTGGCGACGACCTTCACAGCTCAAAGTCCCCAAAGCCTGTAATAAAGGATATTTCCCGGAAATATCGCCAAAATTACTCTCGACGCCCCAGACCGCAACCACCGTTTCTGCAGGTACACCATAGGTGGCAGCAACACGATTGAGCACCTCACGATGTTGCTGTAATTTTTGCCGGCCGAGCTGAACCCGCTCTTCATCGACCAAACCAGACAAATAGTCCCAAATCGGGGTAGAAAATTCCGGTTGATAGTTTAAACGTTCAATTACGGAATAATCAGGCGTTAAATTTTGCGTATAACGGTCATAGCTGCCTGCACTAACACCTTTTGCTACAGCCTGACTACGTAAATTCGCCAAACAGTTTTGAAAATTATTCTGGGCAGGGAAATTTGACCGGCTGCTGGCCGCTGAAGGCAAAGTAGTCGTGTCGACACGCTGACCATTAATAATCAGCTCGGCATTTGCCTGAGAAACAGCCAAGAATAAAGAACCAACCACAAGCGCAAAACGTTGCATAAGACCCTTGAATATTTAGATTTTGAATTATGTTCCTAACATAGCAGCTCAATCTAAAAATTAAAGCTCAAATAGGTAAATTTAAATTCATAATTTCTGCACTTTTGAATTCATTTTGTAGTTTTAAATTTAAAACAACTTATCCACAACTTGTTTTTAAATTCAAAAGCAGCGGCGCTGTTTGAATTTAAATTTAAAATCCAGGAAACAACCTTTAAATTCAAAACCTTCTTTGTGGATAACTTAGTATAAACAGGATTAATCAGATATTTATCAAGGTCTTGTTTTGTGAATTAAAAAACAGGGTGACTTGGTTTATTTTTAAATTTAAAACTTTGAATTCAAAGTAGCGGTTTGAATTTAAATTCATATTTTGAATTCATTTAAACTTTAAATTCAAAGTATTTCTCTGTGGTCTATGAATTTTCATTTAGACTCTTTTATGTATACGCAATTGTTTATTTTACAATCAATTGAAAAATATCATGATCCGATAAATGGCAGGCATTTTCGAAGAGGCGCAATCATGCCTGAATCTGGATAAATAAAAAAGCGACCACCGAAGTGATCGCTTTTTTTATCAGCAAGATAGCGTTTAAATGGTCATATCTTCGCTCAATGCCAGTGGATTCGGTAAAATCTTCGCCAGTTGACGGCATAAAGTCGTCAGCTGAGTACTGTCGGTTGGCATCAGGGTAATGTGACCAATCTTACGACCTTCACGCTCTGACTTGTTATACAGATGCAAATGCGCACCTTCTAAAGCCAGAACATCTGCAGATTTTGGATGCTGTCCGATGATATTCACCAGTACGCTTGGACGAATCACTTCCGTTGAACCCAGTGGCAGACCGGCCACCGCACGAATATGGTTTTCGAACTGTGAGCAGACTGCACCTTCAATCGACCAATGCCCTGAGTTATGCACACGTGGTGCCATCTCGTTTGCATATAGACCTTTATCTGTCACAAACAGCTCAAGGGTCAAGACGCCCACATAGTTCAGATGATTGAGCAGGCGAGTAATGTAGTCCTGTGCGACCGGCTGCAAGTCTGCACTGTTCGGCGCAGGCACAATCGAGTGCGACAGAATGCCATTGTGATGATGATTTTCAGCCAGGGGCCAGGTTTTTACATCACCATTTTGACCACGTACCGCAATGATCGACACTTCATGTGAGAACGTCACAAAGCTTTCTGCAATCAGTTCACCGGCAGGGCCAAGTTCCGCCCAAGCCTGCTCAATTTGATCAGCACTCCGCAGGACAAATTGACCCTTACCATCGTAACCACCGCGAGAGGTTTTTAATACGATTGGTAAGCCCAGTTCAGCCACAGCAGCCTGTAAACCTTCAAGTGCAGTCACTGCTTTATACGGCGCAACAGGAATGTCGAGCGTATCAAACAGGGCTTTTTCAGACAGACGATGCTGTGCAATTGCCAAGGCTTGGCGTGGTGGATGCAGGTCTTTATTTTTCACCAGCACATCCACATCTGCAAGCGGGGTATTTTCAAATTCCAGACTGAATACATCAGCACTGTCAATAAAATCCTGTAGACCATTTTCGGCCTTGCTGGAAATCACTTGACCGAGTGTCGCAGAAGGGCAATCCGTACTTGCTTCAAAGAAAGTACATTGAATATTCAATGGCAATGCCGCTTGCGCCATCATGCGCCCGAGCTGACCGCCGCCAAAAATACCGATGGTTTTATCCATGATGTCTGTCCCGTATGAAGCTTGGTTTTAGTTTTGACCAGGAATGTTATTGCTTGCCACTTTATCTGTTTGTGCCGCACGGAAATCTGCAACATTTTTCGCGATATCAGGGCGGGTCAGACCTAAAATTTGCGCTGCCATAATGGCTGCATTGGTTGCACCGGCAGGGCCAATCGCAAGCGTACCCACCGCAATACCTGCTGGCATTTGTACAATTGAAAGCAAAGAATCGACGCCGTTTAAAATGGATGATTTGACTGGCACACCCAAGACTGGAAGATCAGTCTTTGCCGCACACATGCCCGGCAAATGCGCAGCACCACCAGCACCGGCAATAATCACCTGAATGCCACGATCACGCGCCTGTTCAGCATATTCAAATAAACGGTCAGGAGTACGGTGTGCAGAAACGACTTCAGCTTCAAATGGGACACCAAGCTGCTTGAGCATGTTGGCAGTATGTTCGAGAGTTGCCCAATCTGATTGAGAACCCATGATAATTCCTACTAGAGGAGCATCTTGTGCAGCAGCCGCATTCATTGCAAATTTTCCAGAGATTAAAGTAACAAAAAATAAATCTCGACGAGAGAGCCAAGCTTTAATAGGAGGTGCTTATTATAGACTGATTTTTCGGCTTCATAAAATTTAACGGTCAAAGCAAGGTTCGATTTTTCTTATTTTTTTGGCAGAATATTAAAAACTGGAATAAAAATAGGCCTGTAGTCTGCAAAGCTTTCGATCAGGAAGTTCTGAAGACAAAATACACACATCCGCACAGACACAAGGCTGCCCAGAGATAATCCAGTTTAAAGGGCTGCTTAAACATGAAAATCATAAAAGGCACAAAGACCAGCAAGGTCACCACTTCCTGAGTGATTTTCATTTGCCCCACGGCCAGTCCCTGCTGTGCCAGTAATCGGGTGGCCGGAATCATCAGGCTATATTCAAACAGGGCAATCATCCAGCTGAATAAAATTGCCTGCCACAACGGCGCATCATGCGGTAAAAATTTTAAATGCCCATACCATGCCAAGGTCATAAAGCAATTGGCAATCACCAGAAGAAATAAAGCCGGTAACATCGGCATGTACTCTGCAAAAAGATCGGGTTTATTCTACGATTTATTTTGCAAAAAGATATTCTCTAAATTTGAAATTTTCTCTGAATTTATCCGTGAAACAGGATTTAAAAATTCCCGCAGCAATGCTTGAACTTTGACTATCTTTTCCGTGTAAGCCTTGCTATCGTTGCTTGCAAATTGAATAAATCATGATAACCGCACCAATATAAGGTGATGGGTCAGACAGGAACGGAGTGAAGTAGATGCATCTGCATATTTTGGGTATTTGTGGCACTTTTATGGGATCGCTGGCGCTCCTTGCACGCGATCTGGGCCACAAGGTGACAGGTTCAGATTTGAACGTCTATCCACCGATGTCGACCCAACTTGAAAATGCAGGCATCAGCTTGATGCAGGGTTATGAGCGTAGTCACTTGCAGCCACATCCGGACCTGATCATTGTCGGCAATGCCATGAAGCGTGGTATTGATGCAGTAGAATATATGCTGAATGAAGGCTTGCCTTATATTTCAGGCCCACAGTTCCTGGCAGATCATGTTCTGCAAGGCAAACATGTATTGGGGGTTGCGGGTACACATGGCAAAACCACCACCACAACCATGCTGGCCTGGGTGCTGGATCAAGCCGGTTTAGAGCCAGGCTTCCTGATTGGTGGTGTGCCACTGGGTTTTAGTGAGAGTGCACGTCTCGGTGGCGGCAAATATTTCTGTGTCGAGGCGGATGAATACGATTCGGCTTTCTTCGACAAGCGTTCCAAGTTTGTGCATTACCATCCAAAAACGGCGATTTTAAATAACCTTGAATTTGACCATGCTGATATCTTTGATGATCTGGCTGCAATTCAAAAACAGTTCCATCATTTAGTTCGTACTATTCCAAGCGAAGGCCGAATCATTGCGCCGATTACCGAAAGCAATATCGATGAAGTACTAGAGCAGGGTTGCTGGACACCGGTGGTGCGCACCAGTCTGGATGCCAATGAAAAATCTGAACTGTATGCCGAACAGTTATCGACAGATGGTTCTCACTTTAAAGTCTTGCAACACGGTGTGGTAAAAGGTGAAGTGCAGTGGAGCATGACCGGACAGCATTCGGTGGCCAATGCGCTCGCGACGATTGCCGCTGCCGAGCATGTCGGCGTCTCCATTGAAACCGCCTGTGAAGCTTTATCTAATTTCGGTGGGGTAAAACGCCGTATGGAACTATTAGGCACAGTCCGTGGTATTGAGGTTTATGATGATTTCGCCCATCATCCGACAGCGATTGATACGACCTTGGAGGGCGCGCGCAAACGTCTGGGTGAACGCAAACTCTGGGCAATTATTGAACCACGCTCCAATACCATGCGTATGGGCAGTCATAAAGAGGGTCTGGCTCATTCAGCACGTCTGGCCGATGCAGTAATCTGGTATCAACCGGAAGGACTGGACTGGGATCTGCAACCGGTCATTAATGCTGCGCCAAATAAAGCCAAAATTGCACGCACACTGGATGACATCATTCAGACCGTGGTAGCAGAGGCAGGTGAGGGCGATGTGGTGGTGATCATGTCAAATGGCGGTTTTGGTGGTTTGCATCAGAAATTGATCAGTGCTTTAAACGCATAAAATAGATGCGTGGATAAGTATGTGAAAAAAGAAGCCCGCGATGCGGGCTTCTTTTTTTAGGGCAATTGTTTTAGCAAAAAGAGAGAATGGCTGTTTTGACCTTTGCATTGCATGATGTCAAATTGGCCTAAAATGCCGATCACTCATCAGTCATTACGCATGATGTTTTGTTGCAATCTGAAGGCGAGATAGATTGCAGCAGCACATCACTCAAGGCACAATCGAGAAGAACACAGGTATTTATAGACCTGACAGCCAGATCAGAATCAGGTCATTCTCATTCCTCACTCCTTCAGGAGATGTGTCATGACAACAATGAAAGCCATGGTCTATTACGGCGAAAACGACATCCGGTTTGAAGACCGTCCCATTCCCACTATTTTGCATCCCAGCGATGCGGTTATCAAACTCACTAAAGTCACTATTTGTGGTACAGACCTCGGGATCTGGAAAGGTAAAAACCCGGAAATTGAACAGCAAGCCACACGCAAACAGGGCAGTTTTAATGGCCGTATTTTAGGTCATGAAGGCATTGGCATTGTAGAAGAAGTCGGTTCTGCCGTTCAAAACTTCAAAAAAGGCGACCGGGTGATTATTTCCTGTGTCAGCCGCTGTGGAACCTGTGAAAACTGTCAGAAACAGCTGTATGCACATTGTCGCAATGAAGGCGGCTGGATCATGGGCTATATGATTGATGGTACTCATGCCGAATATGTACGCACGCCGTTTGCGGATACTTCTCTTTATCATTTACCTGAAGGGTTAAATGAAGATGTCGCTGTGTTCCTGTCGGATATCTTGCCGACATCACATGAGATTGGTGTGCAATATGGCGATGTCAAACCCGGAGACAATGTGGTGATTGTCGGTGCCGGCCCGATCGGCATGAGCTGCCTGCTGACCGCTCAATTCTATTCACCGGCCAACATCATCATGGTCGATGTCGATGACAACCGACTCGAGTTCGCCAAAACAGTGGGAGCGACGCATAGCATTAACTCCGCGAAAGAAGATGCCATACAACGTGTGCTGGAGCTGACGGATGGGCGAGGGGTCGATTGTGCCATTGAAGCGGTTGGTCTGGAGGCGACCTGGAATATCTGCCAGCATGTAGTCAAAGAGGGTGGACATATTGCCAATGTCGGCGTACATGGCAAATCAGTTAATTTTGAACTGAATAAACTCTGGATTAAAAACCTGACCATCACCACCGGACTGGTCAATGCCAATACCACTGCTATGCTGCTCAAAACCTGCTGTTCCGGTAAATTACCGCTGGAAAAACTGGCGACCCATCACTTTAAATTTAATGAATTTGAAAAAGCTTATGATGTGTTCAAGCATGCAGCCGATGAAAAGGCCTTGAAAGTGATGATCGAACTCAATTAATGCGGGAAAGTAAAAAGTCCGCTTGGCGGACTTTTTTTATTTGTAGCTGGAGTGAAAAATAGGGCATATCACCGCACTACTTATCAGCTTGTATTGAAAGCTCATTAGGCCGTTTTGCTCTTGGCAAATCGATCTAAATGATTAAGTAGAAGAGGCCGCGACATCAGATAAACTTTGGTCACGCTTAAACATCACATCCACATAGGAACATTGCGGAATGATGGTTAAACTTTTTTCACGGGCAAAATCGACCAGCACATCCAGCATTTTTCGGGCAACGCCCTGACCACGCAAGGAATGATCGACCCAGGTATGATCTGCAATAATCACCGAGGCTTCCCGCCATTGATAGGTAATCTCGGCCAGACGTCGACCTTTATCTTCCATAAAAAATACACCACCGCGTTTTGAATCTTGATATTGAATCTGCATAGATCTCCACCTTTATTTTCATTTTTAACTGCTTAACACATCGCTGAAATTAGGATCACGCTCAAATACCGATTGAGCAAAAGGGCATTCCGGAATAATCTTGACCCCTTGCTCACGGGCAAACTTGACCGCTGCTTCGACCAGATAATGTCCGACATGCTGTCCACGCAAACTGTCATCGACCCAGGTATGTTCAATCACCAGTCGATCCTCATCTTTCCAGAAATAGCTCATTTCGGCCAGACGCTTTTCATTTGGCTCGACAAACCATTGACCTTGACTGCCTTGTTGCTGATGCTCAATCAACATCCTCTAAACTCCGTATTTTTAATCCAGACTGACATATTTTTCAGTCGCATATTGTTCGATTTCTTTAAACGATTGTGAATCTGTGCTCTTTCCTGATATCACCGTGCAATGAACAGGTTTAAACTGCCTGTCTGTTGTTTAAGCCAGATATTTATGTCCAGCCCTTCTTTTAGCTCCTCGGTAAGACGTCAATGGATCTGCGTAATTGCGTTAGCCAGTGCCGCCTTTATTTTCAACACCACCGAATTTATTCCCGTGGCCTTACTCAGTGATATTGGTGCAAGTTTTGACATGTCGGCGACTCAGGTCGGGTTGATGCTGACCATTTATGCCTGGGTCGTGGCTTTATTGTCTTTACCGATGATGCTACTGACCAAAAACATTGAACGACGTTTCTTGTTGATGGTTTTATTTGCGGTCTTCATTTCCAGTCATGTGCTGTCTTATTTTGCCTGGAGTTTCAGTGTTCTGGTATTTAGCCGGATCGGGATTGCAGTAGCGCACGCGCTGTTTTGGTCAATTACCGCTTCGCTTGCAGTACGTGTCGCACCAGCAGGCAAAGAATTTCAAGCCTTGGGTTTATTGGCCACAGGTACTGCCATGGCCATGGTTCTGGGAATTCCCTTTGGTCGCATGATCGGGGAGGCCTATGGCTGGCGCAATAGTTTTGCCTTGATTGCCATCGTCGCCAGCGTGGTCTGCCTGCTACTGGCCAAAACCTTGCCCTTATTACCGAGTGTCAATTCAGGTTCACTCAGCAGCTTGAAAACCTTGTTAAAACGTCCAAGCCTGATGCTGGTATTTGCCCTGACGGTCATTGTGATTAGTGCACAATTCACCGCCTATAGTTATATCGAGCCATTTTCACTGAATATTGCCCAGCTCAGTTCTGTACAGACCACGACTTTATTGCTGGTCTATGGTGGGGCAGGTTTAATCGGCTCTTATCTATTTGGCCGTTTTGCACCACATTTTCCCAAACTTACTATTCCACTGTTCACACTTGGACTGGCTATCTCGTTGCTATTATTGCTGCCGTTGTCCAGCAATGTCTTGCAGTTAAATACCCTGGCTTTACTCTGGGGCGTCAGTATTATTGGTTTCAGTCTGGCCTTGCAAGCCAAGACCTTAAATCTGGCCTCCGATGCCACCGACGTGGCCATGGCGATTTATTCTGGCCTGTATAATATTGGAATTGGTGCTGGCGCTTTACTCGGTGGGATCGCAACGGCACAGATCGGCTTGCACAGTATTGGCTGGCTCGGGGCCATCTTGGCCAGTCTGGGTTTTCTCATTACGTTATATTTAATTCGCCGTCCGGATTTTATTGCTCAAAAAATAGCTTGAATCATGCATTTTTGTAAATGAAATTGTAGTCTTAATAAAAATCTGTCATGCTTCTGCATATTGAGCATTTGCTCAAACAGAATTTCGTTTGAACAAGGGGAGTAGCCTCCTCCAAACGTTTAGCAATTGTAGTTCAGATTGTTCAACGTGTCAGAATATCGTCATTACACTTTGCAAAAAGTCGGTATCTGAGCATCTTACTGCGACACTTTCAATGAGAAGTGTAACACTAAGATGTAGGCAAGACCTTGATCATGTTGGTATAGATGTTTTTCATCTGACAACAGGTCAAGGTTTTTTTATGGCCGATTGTCAGATGTGGAGAATTCACATGGAAACAATTGGTACGCTGTGGCTGTATCTTGTCTTTTTCGCGATTGTCGCAGTCATGCTGATCATCGATTTCGTCGGCTTTAAACATCAGCATGGTCAGGAGGTCAAAGTCCGGACTGCGGCCTACTGGAGTATTGCCTGGGTCAGTGTCGCGACTTTATTTGGTGGTGGTTTATGGCTCTATCTGGAGCAGACCGCAGGTACTGCAATTGCCAATGCCAAGGTCATGGAATACTTCGCTGGTTATCTGCTGGAAAAATCCCTGGCAATTGATAACGTCTTTGTCTGGCTGATGATCTTCGCTGCTTTCGCCATTCCACCCGCGCTGCAACGTAAATTGCTGCTCTACGGTGTACTCGGTGCGATTGTCCTCAGAACCATCTTTATTTTTATTGGCGCCTGGTTCGTTCAGGAATTCTCATGGATTTTATATATCTTCGGTGCCTTTCTGGTGTATACCGGCTTTAAATTCCTGCGTGGTCAGGATGAAGAAGAAAGCAATATTGAAGATATGGCGATTCTGAAATGGCTGCGTAAACGTATGCGGATTACCCCGCAACTTGAAGGTGACAAATTCTTTATCCGTAAAGATGGTTTACTGTGGGCAACGCCGTTATTCCTGGTTTTGATTCTGGTCGAAGCCTCGGATGTGATCTTTGCGGTCGATTCTATTCCGGCAATTTTCGCTGTGACCACCGATCCCTTCATTGTACTGACTGCTAACCTGATGGCGATTTTGGGTCTGCGCGCGATGTTCTTCCTGTTATCGGGTGCCGCATCAAAAATGCATTATCTGCCCTATGGCCTCGGGATTATTCTGGTCTTTATCGGCTTTAAAATGCTGATGCTGGATGTATTCCATATGCCAATCTGGATTTCACTGAGCTTTATTGTGATTGTCTTGACGATCACGGCGATCCTGTCGATTCGCCACAGTAAAAAACATAACCAAACCACGCTCTAATAACTGTATAGACGATCATCTTTAGCGTCAAAAAAGTCCGTTCAATCATGAGCGGACTTTTTTTATTGCTCGACTGCCTTACCACAGCTTCGACTTAACTCAGGCAAATGAAGTCAGCATGATCACGTTATAAATCTACTGAAGTGGGTTACAATCTATTGAAAAAATTAAAAGCACAGGTTTTAACATGTCTTCTCAGATTGCAACAACGGCAGTCCGCGGTCGTTTCCTTGATATCCAGCATACAGTTGCCCAGGCACATGAGATTGATGACCAGGTGCGCTATGTAGAAGATGGTCTGATCATCATGCAAGATGGCAAGATTCAATGGTTTGGCAGCTGGGATGAAGGGCAGAAACATCTAGCTGAAAATATCCAGGTCGCCCATTATCCTGAACAGCTGATTGTGCCGGGATTGATCGATACCCATATTCATTTCCCGCAAACCGAGATGGTCGGGGCCTATGGCGAACAACTGCTGGAATGGTTAAATACCTATACTTTTCCAACAGAAATCCAGTTTGCAGATACAGCCTATAGCGAAAAAATCGCCGAATTTTTTGTGCAGGAATTGCTTAAAAATGGCACCACCACGGCACTGGTCTTCTGTACCGTACATCCTGAATCAGTAGATGCTTTGTTTACAGCGGCGAGTCGCAGAAATATGCGTCTGATCGCCGGTAAAGTCTTGATGGACCGACATGCACCGGAAGCGCTGAAAGATACGGCAGAAAGTGCTTATACCGATTCTAAAGCGCTGATTGAGAAATGGCATGGGCAGGGCCGTAACCTGTATGCCATTACCCCTCGCTTTGCCCCGACGTCCACCAATGAACAACTTGAAAAAGCAGGTCAGCTCAAAGCCGAATATCCAGATGTCTATGTACATACCCATTTAAGTGAAAATAAAAATGAAATTGCTTGGGTCAAAGAGTTATTTCCGGAACGTAAAGGCTACCTGGATGTCTATCATCACTATGGTTTAACCGGTGCAAAATCAGTGTTTGCACATTGTGTACACCTGGAAGAGCAGGAGTGGGATTGCATGCAGCAGACCAATTCAGCGATTGCCTTTTGTCCGACCTCAAACCTGTTTCTGGGCAGTGGTTTATTCCCATTAAAGAAAGCGTGGGACAAGCAGGTGAAAGTTGGTCTGGGTACCGACATCGGGGCAGGCACCTCGTTTAACCAGCTACAGACCTTAAATGAAGCCTACAAAGTGCAGCAATTGCAGGGAGAAAAACTCTCTGCTTTTGAAGCCTTGTATCATGCCACCTTAGGCGGTGCTAAAGCCTTAAGTCTGGACGATCGTTTGGGGAACTTTAATATCGGCAAGGAGGCGGACTTTGTGGTGCTGGATCTAAATGCCACTGCTTTACAGCAGTTACGCCAAAGCAGAGCCAAAAATATTGAAGATGCATTTTTTGCACTGACCATGCTCGGCGATGACCGTAATATTGCAGTGACCTATGTCTACGGAGAAGCTGTCTATGTCAAAGCCCGATGTACCCGCTCAGACGACTAAAACCCAGCACCGCCATCGCTGGCTGATCGTCTCCGCCATGTTGCTGACCTGTACTTTCATCCTGCGCAGGGATTCGCAGGCAGCAAAGAAATGATTACATTTACAGCATGCAAAATAGGTGCATCTGCAGTAGGGATGTATTAAAATTACAGTGTATTCAGGTGTTGCAGGTCAACACCTTTTTTATTTTGCTATTTTTACTTTTTAGGTATCTACCCATGACCGTTCAAATGAGCGTAATGATTTCCGCTGAAGAAATTCAAGCTAAAGTCAAAGAGCTTGGTGCTCAAATCGATGCACACTATGCCCATAGTGACAAAGACCTTGTGCTCATCGGTTTATTACGTGGTTCAGTGATTTTTATGGCCGATTTGTGTCGGGTGATTTCCAAACCTCATGAACTGGATTTCATGACGGTATCCAGTTATGGCGGTGGCACCGTATCTTCGTGTGATGTAAAAATTCTGAAAGATTTAGACGGCGAAATCCGTGGCAAAGACGTGCTGGTGGTTGAAGATATTATTGACTCGGGTAATACCTTGAGCAAGGTGCTGGAAATCCTGCAAACCCGCCAACCGAACTCGATTCAACTGTGTACTTTGGTAAGTAAACCATCACGTCGTGAAATCGATTTAAAGGTCGAATTTTTGGGCTTTGAAGTTGAAGATAAATTTATCGTAGGTTATGGTCTGGACTATGACCAGAAGTATCGTCATCTGCCATTTATTGGTGAAATCGGTCTTTAAAATTTATTTTAAAAAGTGGCTTAGGCCACTTTTTTTATGTCTCAAATAGACAGAAAAACAGGAACAAAAAATAACATCTCGTTTCAGGATTCAACTTTTTTTGCTTTCTATTCTGTTTCAAGATAATTAAACATGATGTAAAAACAAAGACATGATAACAAGGAGCATACCTATGTGGACAATTATTGTGGCGATTGTCATTGGTTTTATCGCGGGTCTGATTGCACGTGCAATCCATCCAGGTAATGACAAGGCAGGCTTTATCATGACGACCCTGTTAGGTATTGCCGGTTCCTTATTGGCTACATTTGCTGGTCGTATGCTCGGTCTTTATTCGGCAGATTCTGCGGCAGGTCTGATTGCTTCCGTGATCGGTGCGGTGATTATTCTGTTTATTTATAACATGCTGACCAAACGCCGTACGGTCTAAGCGGTTCTGGCTCAATCTGAGCAGTTCCAGTAAAAGCACCCAGTCGGGTGCTTTTTGCTCTTGTATATCTCTCAACTTTATAGTGAAAATTCCTTAAAAATCTGTTCGATCTGTTCTGCCGGATAGGCCCCCATGACTTTAAAACCATTCGAAAAAATAATTGCTGGTGTCCCATTCACACCCAAAGACTGGGCCAGTTTTTTATTTCGCTCAATCGGATTGGCACAACTTTTTTTCGATTTTGGCAGGCTACCTTGAGTGATCAGATCTTCCCAGGCCTGAGCAGAATTAGACGCGCAATACACCTGTTTTGAAGGCGCAACCGATTGTGGCTTTAAAGGCAGAATAAAAGTATAAATCGTCACATCCTTGAGTTTTTTCAACTCTACTTCAAGCTGTTTACAATACGGGCAATTTGGGTCAGAAAAGATCGCAATCTGACGTTTACCCGTACCTCTTACACTTTTCACAGCATCTTGAAGCGGCAATTTTTTCCAGTCAACACTGTTCTGTTTTAGCATCAAATCACGAGTCAGATTATGCTGATCCTGAATCCGCAGCATCGACCCAGCAAGCAGATGCTGGGCATCTTCATTCAGATAAACCACTTGACCCTGCATAAAACCACTGTAGATGCCCTTCATTTCCGTGGTCTGGATATTTTCGATTTTTAAATTGGGGCTATTCTTTGCCAGATTGGCTTTTACCATATCAATATTAGCGAATGCGAAGCTTGAAATGACTGTACTTAAAGCAATGATCAGTGTTTTTTTTAACATGAATGTTCTACATGAATCAGATAAAAATATGCTTCGATTCTAATGGGTCTGCTTTTAAATTACCCACGGATTTATGTTACTGTTTATTCCAAGTTTAATCAGTGAATTATGTTTCACGTGGAACAGAAGCGATAAAAGAAGCTTAAATAACGGACAAAAATAAATTCTTGCATGAGATTACATTCTGGTTAAGATTTTATATCTTATAAAATAATATATTATTTTATTGAAATACATATAAACACATCTATTTGATTTAAAATCTTTTACTGATTCGCCCTTGACCATGTTTCTTGGCCCGCTCTACACTGCATATACTTTTCTTTTTCTTCGCTATGCCCTGACATGGATTGGCCAAGGATCAACACTATAACGGCATGTTCATGACAACAATAACCACTTGGCGACCCTTCTGGATGGTCAGCCTGGCTTTAATCATGGGAACGATTGGTACTGCTTTAGCGAGTCCACTCTATCCGATTTATCAACAACTCTGGAATTTATCCCCAAGCCAGATTACCTATATTTTTGTCGCCTATATGTTTGGCTGTCTGGGCACCTTATTGTTTCTGGGGCGCACCAGCAATAGCATTGGCTTTTTAAAAACTCTACAAATTGGCCTCGTGTTTATTAGTCTGGGTTTGATTATTTCGGTCTTTGCCAATAATGCCCTGATTTTATCTCTGGGCCGTTTCATTATCGGGATTGCCTCTGGTTTGATGACGACTTCTGCCATGCTTGGCATGATGCAGACCATTCCGGAGAGTCATAAGCAGCTTGCGCCGCAATGGATCTCTATTTTGACTGCGATTGGCTTTGGTCTGGGTCCGTTTATCGGGGGTGTCATTGCGCAGTTTTCTCAAGCCCCGCTGGTGACTCCCTATATTCCGATTATTGTTGGAGCAGTGCTTTGTTTTATCGGCTTATTCTGGTTAAAAGTGCCTGCTTTTGAGCGTCAGCCCTTTAGTATCGCCCCCAAATTACAGCGTCCTGAGGCTCAATATCATGCTGTATTTATGATCATTGGGTTCACTGCATTTAGTGCCTTTGCTGCCTTTAGTTTATTTGCCTCACTTTCGCCTTCTTTTGTGCAAGATATTTTACCGTGGCATGGTCCTTTAGTAAGTGGTACCGCCATTACCTGTATTCTGCTGGTATCTGCAGTGGTGCAATACCTGGCCAAAGCGGTCGCTGCAAAAAAATGTCTGAATATCGGCTTGGTCATGATGCTGATTAGTCTGCTCAGCCTTGCATTGTGTATGTTGCTTAAGGCAAGTTTCTTATTCTTCGTGAGCGATCTCTTATTTGGTATTGGGCATGGTTTTGCCCTGATGGGGGCTTTTGGCGTGATTCATGCTATCACCACTTTGCAAAACCGGGCCGCGGTGATGTCGACCTACTTGTTTATTGGCTATTTGGGCACCATTGTGCCGATTCTTGCGGTGGGTTACTTGGCCGACCATTTTGGATTAAATTTAGCTGTGATCAGCTTCTGTGTGGCGATGAGTGCTTTATGTGTCGTGCTCTGGTTATGCCACCAGAAGCTCAGTGTAAAAGCTTAAAATAGCCCTCTGATGAGGTAATGCTGATCAGTTAAGGAGTTTAGAAATAGACTCTTTAACTTTTTAGTCGTTCATGACGGAGTCTTCATCTTATAAATCAAATACTTGAAAATAATTTGTTACTTTGGTTTCGCCCAAATGAGAAGCGAGGCTTCGCAAGGAAGGCATCTTGCGGAGCAACACTCCTCACCGCAAAACTCGTCAGCCACCATCGACTAGTAAATTTGTCGCAGAAACAATCATTTTTTAAATCTAGTCCTGCCTCAAACAGTTGCGGATGACTTTTCTACTTGTCAAATATGATCATGAATTTAAAAAAGAAAATACTAGTCAATTTCTTAATTGACTGGCATTCCTCTGATGAGAGCTATTTATGTATAATTTTTTGCTTACTTTCCAATACAAAACGAACCGAAAATTTTTCCAAGCAGATCATCGGCACTAAAGTCACCGGTAATTTCCCCCAGTGCATTCTGGGCTAGACGTAAGGACTCCGCCACCAGTTCACCGGCGTTGTACACCACCAATTGTTCACGTGCTTCAGCCAAATAGAGTTGAGTGCGCTTCATTGCGTCTAAATGACGGGTACGCGCAATAAAGGTATCTTCTTCAGGCTGGAAGCCTGCATGCGCTGTAATCGCCTCTATGAGCGCTTGCACACCAGTTTCCTGCTTGGCAGAGACTGCGATATGCCGGAAACCATTCAAATCAGCAATTGCAGCTTCAGCACCAGTCAGATCACACTTATTCCCAATCAGCATCAGGCGTTTTGCTTCAATATGTTCAGCAAAATATTCTTGGGCCAGTTGCAGTGGATCTTCACCTTGACTTAGGTCATAGACCAGCAGTAACAAATCGGCCTGTTCGATTTCCTTGATTGCACGGCGAATCCCTTCTTTTTCGACAATATCCCCAGTCTCACGCAAGCCTGCGGTATCCGTCAGGGTAATTGGCAAGCCATTTAAGGTGATTTTTTCATGCAGCACATCACGCGTAGTACCCGCAATATCCGTCACAATCGCACGTTCAATCCCGGCCAGCGCATTCAGTAATGAAGATTTACCGGCATTCGGTTTACCGGCAATCACCACTTGCAAACCTTCACGCAGTAACTGACCTTGACGTGCTGATTGCTGAACTTGCGTGACCGCAGTCGCCACACCATCGAGCAGATTCAGAATCTTGCCATCAGCCAGAAAGTCAATTTCCTCTTCTGGAAAATCAATTGCGGCTTCCACGTGCAAACGTAAATGTACCAGCTGCTCAAGCACCGTATTGACTTTGGTCGAAAATGCACCTTGCAGAGAACGAACCGCAGAACGCGCAGCTGCTTGTGAGGTGGCATCAATCAGGTCAGCAATGGCTTCAGCCTGTACCAAGTCCATCTTGCCATTTTCAAAGGCACGCATGGAAAACTCACCGGCTTTGGCAGCAATCGCACCCAGTTCCAGCAAACGTGCAAGCAAGGCATTTTGAATCACAGGACCGCCATGACCTTGTAACTCCACCACATCCTCGCCGGTAAAAGAATGCGGATTCGGGAAGCAAATGGCTAAGCCTTCATCCATAATTTCACCAGCAGTATCGTAAAACTTACGAAAGGCAGCATAGCGTGCACCGGCAAGGGGTTGTTTTGTGAGTGCTTCGGCAATTTCATAGGATTTTGGACCCGATAGGCGAATCACCCCAACGCCGCCACGTCCTGGTGGCGTTGCAATCGCAGCAATAGTTGTGGTTCGGTTGAGCATAAAATTCACCTAAAAAATCCAAAAGTTCAGCCAAAAAAAATCCGCCTAAGAGTATCATCTTAAGCGGATTTATTCAGCCCGTCATTACAACTTAGTTGACTGGCGTTGCTTCATCACGTTTGGCACGTTCTTTAGCAACAGACTTGTTAATCAAACCTTGTTGCAGGATGGTGATCAAGTTGTTCACAATCCAGTATAGAACCAAGCCCGCAGGGAAGAACAGCAAGAATACGGTAAAAATCACCGGCATAATCTTGAAGACTTTGGCTTGCATTGGATCAGTGGGTTGAGGATTTAAGGACTGTTGAATATACATCGTCAGACCCATTAACAATGGCAGGATAAACCATGGATCCATTGAGGATAAATCCTGAATCCAGAGCATCCATGGCGCATGACGCAGTTCAACCGATTCCATCAATACCCAGTACAAAGCCAGGAAGATTGGCATTTGTAATAACAGCGGTAAACAGCCTGCAAGCGGATTGACCTGTTCACGTTTATACAGTGCCATCATTTCCTGAGAGAAGCGCATACGGTCTTCACCAAACTCTTCTTTCATACGCTGCATTTCTGGAGCAATCACACGCATTTTCGCCATTGAGCGGTAGCTCTTCGACGACAATGGCCACAGAATCAGTTTCACCAGAATGGTCAATAGAATAATTGCCCAGCCCCAGTTACCCACTAAACCATGGAAGAATTCCAGACCCACGAACAAGAGCTTCGCAATTGGCCATAACCAGCCATAATCGACTGTTTGGTTTAAACCTGTGGCCAAATCCTTCAATTCTGACTGGATTTTTGGACCTGAATAGAAGGTCGCATCAATCTCGGCCACAGTACCTGCAGGCACATTAAAGGTTGGAGAAGTAAAACCAATAATGTTCATGTTATCGGTTGATTTACGTGATTCAAGCTTGGCGCTATACGCTTCACCATTACCCTGAGTCAACTTCAGATTACCAGGTACCCAAGCACTGACAAAGTAGTGCTGTACCATGGCAACCCAGCCACCTGTCGCTTCAGTACTGACTTTTTCTTCAACAAAGTTGTCAAATTTAAGCTTGTTGTACTGCTCGTCTGGCGTACCCCAGGCACCGCCCAGGAAAGTCCCTAACGTGAAAATACCCTGGTCTGATTTACCCGGATCTTCTGAATTATCACGTTTGATCTGGCCAAACATCTGACCTTGCCAGGTCTGAGCACTGCGGTTCACCACTTTGTGGTTCACAACAACCGGATATTCACCTTCAGTGAAATTGAAGGTTTTGATAATCTCGACACCATCCGCGGTTTTAAATACCAACGGTACAGACAAGACTTTAAGGTTTTCACCCTCTTTAGATTTGGTTGCTTTCGCGTCTGCCAAGGTATAAGCGGTTTTTTCCAGCTCATACGTCGGACGGCCGTTACGGCTGCTGTCCGGTCCATTTAGACCGATCAGACCAGACTGAGCGACATAAGTACGTTTCGCATCGCTTTCCAGCATCACGAACGGTTCATCGCTGTCCTTGTTTTTGTCATGATTGAGTAATTCAACACGAACAATATCACCACCTTTCGGATTGATCCAAAGATGATAAAGGTCAGTTTGTACTGAAATAAGCTGCTGACTTACAGGTGCTGTGGCATCCGTGGCTTGCTGCGCTGGCATATTCGCTTGTGGCAGATCAGAGGCAACAGTAGCCGTCTGAGCATTTGGCAAATCTGCAGATACGTCATGCGAAACAACAGCAGTTTCTGGCTGCGGTTTGGTTTCAGCATTTCCATAATCTTTTTGCCACGCCAAAATGAGCAAATATGCGACAACAAACATGGCTCCGAGAATTGCAATCCTGGCCCATTGTTGCATATGTATTACCCCAAGTGGTGAGAGTGATTTTGGTTCAATAAACGATCACGAAAGGGTACAGCAACGTGAAGCGTTTGAGAATCTATTTGCTGAAATGAAATAAAACGAATCGCTTTAGAGGGAACAGGATCATATCCCGAGCCCCCCCACGGATGACAACGGCAAATACGCTTAGTAGCCAGCCACACTCCACGTCCAGTCCCATGTATCTGGACTGCTTCCAAGGAATATTGAGAACAAGTTGGAATATAACGACAGCGCGGTCCCAATAAAGGACTGATCGCAATCTGATAGAAACGTATCAACCAATGTAGTAAACGTACCATTGGCCTACTCTACTTTTGTGGGGAGGGGGCTATTTTTGTATGCTTTTTGGCAAGACGGTTCAGTTTTTGCCAAGCAAATTGTAATTGCTGATGCAATTCTGCATTAGGCACTGCTTCCACACCTATTTTTGGCATGATTACAATGTCTAAGTCATCTAATTGCTGTTGATGCAGGCGAAAACTTTCGCGAGCAAGTCGTTTTACTCTATTTCGTTCGTGTGCTCGGCGCACTTTCTTCTTAGCAACAACTAAACCCAAACGGCTATTTGGCAGTTCGGAATGTTTTGCAAGAAATAAGAAATGGGGCTGATGCACTTTAAAAAGCGCACCATCAAACACACCTTTATAATCGGCGGCACAGCGTAATCGCAACTCTGTACCAAAACTATAAAGTTTTGTCATAACACCCAAAATCGTCTTAGCGTAACTGATTAAACAGTTAAGCTATGACGACCTTTTGCACGACGGCGAGCTAATACTTGACGACCAGCTTTAGTAGCCATACGAGCACGGAAACCATGAACACGCTTACGCTTTAATTCAGATGGTTGGAATGTACGTTTCATATTGAAACTCCAAAAAATGATCTTTCTATGAAGGTCCGCGATTTTAGTGCTCATTGCTTGAGCTGTCAATGCAAAAGCACTTTTCTTTTCAAATAAGCTTAAAAAAGATTTTTATACGAGTTTTCAAAAAAACTGTTGGTGAAATGACTAAATTATACTTAACCACAGATTAAATTATTGTTATACATAGATATATAACTTATAAACAACTCTATCAACAAAGTTATCCACAATCTATCCAGTGTTGAAAAGCAAGATTCTGTTTTTGAATTTAAATTCGTAATCTCTCGATTTATCCACAGAAAACTCAAAGCTTATTAAATAAATTCAAATTTATAAATTTAAGTTTATTATTATTAGGGAGCACTTTTTCTATGGATAAGCCACTTTTTATTTAACTAAACATATATTTATGTTGTGGATAAAACTGTTTCTAATAATTTTATACTTTGTGGATAACTTTGTGTTATATTTTATCCACAGCTTGCGGATAAACTTATCCACACCAGGTTTTAAATTTAAATTTATGCACGATGATGGCTTTTTGCACAGTTTCTGTAGAAATGATCATGACAGATGTGGATAACTTGGTTAGAATGGCGACCCGCTTTTGGTCGCGGTCATCTTTTTGAATGAACAATGGAATGAATAGGGGATTCACATGCTTTGGACGGACTGCTTAAATCGCCTGCGACAAGAGCTCTCTGGAAATGTCTTTACAATGTGGATTCGCCCATTGGTTGCAGAAGAGCTGGAAGATAGCTTGCGTTTGTATGCACCCAATCCTTACTGGACGCGTTACATTCAAGAGCATCATCTGGAACTGATTACGATTCTGGCCGAACAGCTGTCTGAAGGACGGGTACGCAAGGTCGAAATTTTGGTCGATTCACGTCCTGGTGCGATTTTATCGGCCAGTGAACAGCCAGCGACCACCACCGCGGCGTTGACTTCAACCCCAATGCCGGTACAAAAACCGAAAAAAGAAAAAGAAGATACGGTTAAAAATAGCCGTAGACGTCAGCTCAATCCGTTATTTACTTTCTCGCTGTTTGTCGAAGGCCGTTCTAACCAGATGGCAGCAGAAACCTGTCGCAAGGTACTGACCCAACTCGGTGCTTCACAGCATAATCCCTTATTTTTATATGGGCCGACCGGTCTGGGTAAAACTCACTTGATGCAGGCCGTGGGCAATGCACTGTTGCAGGCCAAGCCGAATGCACGGGTGATGTACATGACCGCGGAAAGCTTTGTACAAGATTTTGTTAGTTCTTTGCAGCAAGGCAAAGTGGAAGAATTTAAGAAAAATTGCCGTTCTCTGGATTTGTTACTGGTCGATGACATCCATTTACTGGCCGGTAAAGAAGCCAGCCTGGTAGAATTTTTCTACACCTTTAACGCACTTTTAGATGAATCTAAGCAGATTATTCTGACCTCGGACCGCTATCCAAAAGAACTGACTGAACTGGATCCACGTTTAGTTTCACGGTTTTCCTGGGGCTTGTCGGTTGGGGTTGAACCACCGGATATTGAAACCCGGATTGAAATTTTATTAAGAAAAGCCGAAAGCAATCAGGTGGATTTACCGCGTAACTGTGCCCTGTTTATTGCGCAGCAGGTGGTGGCTAACGTGCGTGAACTGGAAGGTGCGCTAAACAAAGTGGTGGCGATTTCACGTTTTAAAGGCACACCGATTGATCTGGATGTGGTGCGTGAATCCTTAAAAGATGTGCTGGCGATTCGTGCCCGCACCATCAGTACTGAAAATATTCAGCGTGTGGTCAGTGAATATTTCCGTATTCCCTTAAAAGAGATTGTCGGACCGAAACGCACCCGAATTTATGCCCGTCCACGTCAGCTGGCGATGGGTCTGGCACGTGAACTGACTGGCGACAGTTTTCCAGAAATTGGCATGGCTTTTGGTGGTCGTGATCACAGTACCGTGATGCATGCCTGCGAGAAAGTGCAGAGCCTGCGTGAGGAAGATCCAATCTTTAACGAAGACTATAAAAACCTGCAACGTCTGTTGCAAAGTTGACCTAAATCGCTCAAATTCTATTCTTGCTATGCGGCTGCTTTTGCCGCATAGTAAACCGTTAAAAATTCACTTTTTCTATATTAATCTTCAGCTTTAGAGGAATGCACCGTGCGTTTAAAAATCGCGAAAGAAAGCTTACTGAATGTTCTCTCACATGTCGTAGGAGCGGTTGAACGTCGCCATACCTTAAATATTTTATCTAACCTGAAAATTCAGGTGACTGCCCAGGCATTAACGGTGACCGGTTCCGACCTTGAGGTTGAACTGGTGGCCAGTACCGCACTGGCTGAAGGTGCATGTTTGCAGGCCGGGGAAACCACAGTTCCGGCGCGTAAGCTGATTGATATCTGTAAGTCACTTCCTTCAGCGGCATTGGTGGATTTGCATATTACTGAAGATCAGCGCTGCATTCTCAAATCAGGTAACAGCCGTTTTGTGCTGGGTACCTTGCCTGCTGATGATTATCCATTACTGAATACTGAAAACACCCAAGGTACGCAAGTAACTGTTACCCAGCGTGAGCTGAAGCGTTTATTCGAGAAAACTGCCTTTGCGATGGCGGTGCAGGATGTGCGTTTTTACCTGACCGGTACTTTGCTGGAAATTGATGCCAATCAGCTACGTGCTGTGACCACCGATGGCCACCGTCTGGCGCTTTGTGAAACTGCGGCTCAATCTACTGCGACCCAGCCGATTCAAGCGATTGTGCCACGTAAAGCTGTTGCGGAATTACAGCGTCTGCTCAGTGTTGAAGATGAGCAGTTATCTTTGCTGATTGGTCGTGAACTGCTGAATGTGACCATCAATATGCCAAGCCGTGATAAGGAACAGGCCGATATTACCGTGCGTTTCACCACCAAACTGATTGATGGTAAATTCCCGGATTATCGTCGTGTGATTCCACGTGGTGGCGACAAAATTGTGATGATTGCGCATGATGTGTTCAAGCAGTCTTTGCAGCGTGTCGCGATTTTAAGTAATGAAAAACTCCGTGGCGTGTTCCTGAATTTTAATGCCGATTCCCTGCAACTTCGCGCCAATAACCCGGAACAGGATGAAGCGATTGAAGACTTAGCCATTCAATATGCCGACTCACCGCTGGAGATGTCATTTAATGCGCAGTACTTGATTGAGGTGCTGGGTGTGCTGGATGGTGATGATGTCTCCATGACCATGACTGAAGCCAATCAGTCTGTGTTAGTACAAGACCCGGCACATACCGATCAAACTTATGTCGTCATGCCGATGCGTGTTTAAGTCGCGGCTATTGATACTCGTATAAGACATGCATATTACGCGTTTACATATTGAGCGTGTACGGAATTTAAAGACGGTTGCTCTCCACGGATTGCAGCCGTTTAATGTTTTTTATGGCCAAAATGGTTCAGGTAAAACCTCGATTTTAGAGGCGATTCATTTGCTGGCTGCCGGTCGTTCTTTCCGTACCCATATCCCGAAAAATTATATTCAGCATGGCGCACAGGACGCGATTGTGTTTGCACAGTCCGCGACCGAAAAAATCGGCATGCAAAAAATGGCCAGCGGGGAACAGCTGATTAAGGTCAATGGTGATCTAGTGGCAACGCAGGGCCAACTCGCCAAGCTATTGCCTTTGCAGCTGATTGACCCACAAAGCACCGATATTATTGATCATGGTGCCAAGCCACGACGTCAACTTTTAGACTGGTTGATGTTCCACGTGGAACCTGAGTTTTATCATGCCTGGCAATATTATTCGCGTGCCTTGAAGCAGCGCAATAGTTTGCTCAAAAGCAAACGTTTCTTGAGTCTGTCCGATCTGGAGCCTTGGAACCAGATGCTGAGCGAATATGGCGAGATTTTACATTCGCAGCGTGCGAGTATCGTGGAACAGTGGAAGTCCTTTTTTGAAGATGATCTGCAGCAGCTATTGCCTGATCTGCAGATCAGTCTGGAATACAGTCCGGGTTTTCATAGTGAAACCGGCCTGCTGAATGATCTGACCAATCAGCATGCAAAAGATCTGGAAAGACGTTATACAGAATACGGTCCACATCGCGCAGATTTGCGTCTGAAAACCCCTCTGGGGGATGCCGATGTGATCCTGTCACGCGGGCAAAAAAAGCTGCTGATGATGGCGTTAAAACTGTCACAAATCGCAATGCTGCATTCTTGTAATAAGGAAACTGTGGTATTATTAGATGATGTGACAGCAGAATTAGATTTAACCGCACAACAACGTTTAATTGAGCGATTGAGCCAACTTGGTAGTCAAGTTTTTATTACCACCTTAGACCATGAATCAGTACAAAAGCACTTACATGATTTGTCTATCTCATATCAGTTATTCAATGTTGAAAACGGTACAGTTCAGGTTGTTGTGCAATAGTATTTTTTTAGTTTTACCCATCTTGGGATAGACCTATTTTTCACTAGGGAGAAACCATGAGTTCAGAAGATCAAGCTGCTTCTCAAACAGAACAAACCATTGAAAAGGCTTATGATTCCTCTAGCATCAAGGTATTACGTGGTTTAGACGCAGTACGTAAGCGTCCGGGCATGTACATTGGTGACACAGACGATGGCACAGGCTTGCACCACATGGTGTTCGAAGTAGTCGATAACTCGATTGATGAAGCCTTGGCAGGCCACTGTGATGAAATTATAGTGACTATTCATGAAGATGAATCGGTTTCAGTTTCTGACAACGGTCGTGGTATTCCAACCGATATTCACCCTGAAGAAGGCGTGTCTGCGGCAGAGGTGATTTTGACCATTCTGCATGCCGGCGGTAAGTTTGATGACAACAGTTACAAGGTCTCAGGCGGTCTGCATGGCGTAGGTGTGTCTGTGGTCAACGCACTCTCTGAAAAACTACTGTTGAACATCAGTCGTGCAGGTAAAACCTATGAACAGGAATACTGTCATGGTGATCCTGTTTATAAATTACGTGAAACAGGGACAACCGAAACGTCAGGTACCACTGTACGTTTTTACCCAAGTGCTGAAACTTTTAGCCAAACCATATTCAATGTTGATATTCTGGCGCGTCGTTTGCGTGAACTATCGTTTCTGAACGCAGGTGTACGCATTGTACTTCGCGATGAGCGCGTCAACCTTGAAAATATCTATGACTATGAAGGTGGTTTATCTGAGTTCGTTAAATACATTAACGAAGGCAAAACGCATCTGAACGATATTTTCCATTTCACTACTGCACAGCTCGATACCGGCATTACGGTAGAAGTGGCATTACAGTGGAATGATTCTTATCAGGAAAACGTACGCTGCTTTACCAATAACATCCCGCAAAAGGATGGTGGTACACATTTGGCCGGTTTCCGTGCTGCACTGACCCGTGGTTTAAATAACTATATGGACAGCGAAAATATCCTGAAAAAGGAAAAAGTTGCAGTCTCGGGGGATGATGCCCGTGAAGGTTTAACCGCGATCGTCTCGGTGAAAGTGCCTGATCCAAAATTCTCTTCGCAGACCAAAGAAAAACTGGTGTCGAGTGAAGTAAAAACTGCGGTTGAGCAGGCCATGAACAAGGCATTTTCTGAATATCTTTTAGAAAATCCACAAGCAGCGAAATCGATTGCCGGCAAAATTATTGATGCCGCGCGTGCCCGTGATGCAGCGCGTAAAGCCCGTGAAATGACCCGTCGTAAGAGCGCGCTGGATATTGCCGGTCTTCCAGGTAAGCTGGCCGATTGTCAGGAAAAAGATCCAGCCTTGTCTGAATTGTATCTGGTCGAGGGTGATTCTGCAGGTGGTTCAGCTAAGCAAGGCCGTAACCGTAAAATGCAGGCGATTTTACCGCTGAAAGGTAAGATTCTGAACGTAGAGCGTGCGCGTTTCGACCGGATGATTTCCTCTGCGGAAGTCGGCACACTGATTACTGCACTTGGCTGTGGTATTGGTCGTGAAGAATATAACCCGGACAAATTGCGTTACCATAAAATCATTATCATGACCGATGCTGACGTCGATGGTTCGCACATTCGTACGCTGCTGTTGACTTTCTTCTTCCGTCAAATGCCGGAACTGGTCGAGCGTGGTCATATCTATATCGCCCAGCCACCACTCTACAAGCTGAAAAAAGGCAAGCAGGAACAGTACATCAAAGATAACGATGCACTGGAAACTTACCTGATTTCCAATGCCATTGACGAGCTAGAACTACATATCAGTGCTGAAGCACCTGCGATTCGTGGTGAAGCACTGGCAAGGGTGATTGCTGATTATCAAACCTCACAGAAGAGCTTGGCCCGTTTAACCCAGCGTTATCCGGCGAGCTTGCTCGATGCTTTGCTGTCGCTGGACGCCTTTAAACTCGATCAGCTTGAAGATAAAAGTTATGTCGAAACTTGGGGTGAAAATCTGCGTGCAGCGATTGAAGCCATTCAGCCGACGCTACGTCCAGAATTAACGCTGGAATCTTTTGAGAAAGAACTGGCAGATGGTCAGAAAACTCAAAGCTGGTTACCAAGAATCACCATCTATGTGCATAACCTGCCACATAGTTATCTATTAGACTCTGTGCTTTTAGGTTCAAGTGAATATGCACGTTTATTAAAGAATTCGAAGAGCTGGTTCAGTCTGCTTGAAGAAGGTGCTTATTTGCAAAAAGGTGATCGTAAGATTAACGTGAACAATTTTCATCAGGTTTGGCAGCATATTCTGTCTGACTCGCGTCGCGGCATGATGATCCAGCGTTATAAAGGTCTGGGTGAGATGAATGCGGAACAGTTGTGGGAAACCACCATGGATCCGGATAACCGTAACATGCTGCAAGTGACAGTCACCGATGCGATTGAAGCAGACCGCATGTTCTCTTGTCTGATGGGCGATGATGTGGAACCACGTCGTGCCTTCATTGAAGAAAATGCCTTGAATGCAGACATTGATACCTGATTAAGATGATTTTAAAAAGCGCCTTTCGAGGCGCTTTTTTGATGCAAAATTTATGCGAATATCATCTGAATTTTTTTGGAGGAATTCCAACCTAGAGCGTGCTTTTCTGCCAAATGATCAGCTGATTTTAGCTGCAAAAAAAAGTCGAATTAAGCGGTGGCTAATCGACCTAAAAAAATTATCCATAAGTAAGCAATATAAAGACAAGTATGAGATCTGGATGAATGCAATTTATCATGGTGGGGAAGTAATTGTGCCACTATAAATATGAAGATTTTAGCAGGGTTTAAAGGATAACTACCGATACTAGGATCAATTGTACATGTGCTGCAAAATAGCGTGTAGAAGCCATTGAAGCCAAAGTTGGTGTATGAAAAATACCCGTAGCGAAGGCCGAATTGAAGAGTGGAGAGCGATAGAGCTGGAAAATAATAAATACAAAATGATAAAGCTGGTTTTTTTAAATTCTATTATTTGAATGGCTTATTAAAATATACTGCCGTATCTCAAATAATATGTGAATAGGATTATTTTAAGGTCTGCTCTAAATATGATCAAATATGTGGATAACTACAAAGTTATCCCTAATTAATTATGTGAATAAGATTGTATTTATCCACAAACCAACTCCCTCTCTAGTTAATTTCTAGTTTTAAATTTAAAAATATTTGGCTTGTGGATAAGTGCTTTTGAATTTAAAATGGCGTTTTGAATTTAAAGTGCTATTTAGAGTTATATTTCCTCTGTTATATAACCCTGCAAAATCAATAGCTACTCGTCAGCATGCTTGAGCAGCTATTTTTATCGAAAACTACAAATACTTTTAAAATTAATTACTTATATATCTATTGTAGTTTTATTTAATAATGAGCGTGAAACATATTTTGATTGAAAAATAGAGGGTGTAGTTAAACTACATAATTAATTTAACAATCAAGTGAATTTTCATTTTTTAATTTAAAATCATCGTGTTATTGTTTTTATTCCTTCTTGAGGTTTGTATTTTCTGGCTGAGTGCTAAATCTCATTGTGACAATCATGCTATGCAGGATGTTTAGAAAAAACAGAAAAGGACATCAAAGTTTTGTGGATTGAAAATAGAAAAAATACAATTCATCAAATGCGGTAAAAAAAAGCGCCTGACGGCGCTTTTTGCTATCCAAGCTATTTAGGGTGTCAGGATAATCTTGCGGCAGTCTTCTTCACGTTTATCGAAAATGCGATAACCTTCAGCAGCATCTTCCAGTTTCATGCGATGGGTAATAATCAGGTCTGGCGAAAGATCACCATTTTCAATATGTTCCAGTAATTGTGGCAGGAACTTGTGCACATGGGTTTGTCCCATTTTAAAGGTCAGACCTTTGTCGAAGGCATCACCAAACAGGAAACCGTGAATTGGACCGGCATAAACCCCCGGCACACTGACCACACCGCCACGGCGCACCGCCGCAATACATTGTCTTAGCGCAGAACCACTCGAACCTTCCAGTTTTAGATTGGTCATTACCGTTTCCAGCATACTCCCTTTGGCCTCAAAACCCACCGCATCAATCACCGCATCGACACCACGATAACCTGCCGTATTTTGAATGATGAATTCGGCTGCATCCACGTCATCAAAATTGACCGGAATCGCCCCATAAGTTTGATGAGCAAAACGCAAGCGATAAGGATGGTGATCGACCATAAAGATCTGTTCGGCACCGAGCATACGTGCGCAGGCCGCAGCCAGTAGACCGACCGGCCCAGCTCCATAAATGGCGACACTGGAACCTCGGCCAATCTGGGCATTGGTCACAGCTTGCCAGGCTGTGGGTAAAATATCGGTCAGAAACAATACTTTTTCATCAGGCAGGGAACCGGGAACCTTAAACGGTCCGACATTGCCTTTGGGAATCCGCACATATTCGGCCTGACCGCCTGGTACACCGCCATACAGATGGCTATAACCAAATAGGGCGGCACCTGGTGGAATCTGTTTTTTATTGATAATCGCACCACGTCCGCTATTGGTATTTTCACAGGCAGCCATCAGCTCGTGTTCACAGAAAAAACAGTGGCCACATGCAATCACAAAGGGAATAATCACCCGATCGCCTTTTTTTACTGAAGTGACTTCAGGACCGACTTCTTCGACCACCCCCATAAATTCATGACCGAAAATATCACCCTGTTCAGTTGCGGGAATTTTCCCACGATAAAGATGCAGGTCTGAGCCACAGATAGCAGTAGCCGTTACTCTGAGAATGACATCATCTGCTTCCTGAATGACTGGATCAGGAACAGATTCAACTCGTACATCGCGAGTACCGTGATAAGTAAGAGCACGCATGCGGATTTCCTCTCTCTAGTTCAACATTAAACAGACTCGAATCAAGGCTGCCAAAAATTAAAAAACACTTGTATTAGAGCCTTAGGATGCAAGCTGACGCTGTAAATTAATGTATGAAAAAAGCCACTCCACTGTTTAAAAAATAAACTTATATGGCACTTGCGTAATTCACGACAAAATGTGTCGAGGTTTGAAGAAGAGATGCAGCACTCAAGAATAGCGAGGAACTACACGAAGATGAAAAGCAGGAGGAAAATATTAAAAATGGGTGGTTTTAATAAAAAAAAGAGATGAATAACGCTTGTTACTCATCTCTCAGATAATGGGGGGTGTTGAAATAGCGTTAGAAGGACTGCTCCAGACTTTCCAGTTCCATCATCAGTTCCAGCATCTGTTCCTCGGCTGTTTCCAGTTTGGCTTTCAGCTCGGTTTGCTCATTCATCAGTTTGAGCAAATCATTTTTACGTGAGGCTTCATATAAAGCACTGTCACCCAGTAAAGTTTCAATTTCAGCCAGTCGCGGCGTAACCTTTGAAATCTGTGTTTCACATTTTTCGATATTTTTACGAATCGGGCGGCTCAGTTCTCGTTGGCGTGCCGCTTCCTTACGCTGTGCTTCTTTGTCCAGTTTGGAAATGGTTGCTTTGACTTCGACCTGAGATTTCACCGGCTCGGCTGGCTTCTGCCCGTTTTTGATCATCTCAATGCGGGCCTGACGTAACCAGTCGGCATAAGCGGTCAGATCACCGTCAAATTC
>NZ_VPAQ01000025.1:0-33062 GCF_013419135.1 Acinetobacter sp. YH12100
TTAATGAAGAAAATGGGCATTAATGCGTTATATCGTAAACCAAATCTAAGTCAGGCCAATCAAGCTCACCGTAAATATCCATATCTGCTCAAAGGATTGGCTATTCAGCGCAGTAATCAAGTGTGGTGTACGGATATAACGTATATCCCTATGGCAAAAGGCTTTGTTTATTTATGTGCTGTGATTGATTGGCATAGCCGCAAGGTACTTGCGCATAGGGTATCGATTAGTATGGAGGTGGATTTTTGTATTTCGGCTTTAAATGAAGCGATTGAAAAATATGGATCACCTGAAATATTTAATACAGACCAGGGCAGTCAGTTCACCAGTGATGCATTTATTGATGTATTGAAATCAAATGGCATTCAAATCAGTATGGATGGTAAAGGTCGATGGATTGATAATGTGATGGTTGAACGGTTATGGAGAAGCGTTAAATATGAAGAGGTGTATCTCAAAGCTTATAGCAGTGTCACCGATGCGAAAAAGCAATTGAGTGCATATTTTGAATTTTATAATTTGAAACGACCTCATTCGAGTCTGGACAAAATGACTCCAGATGAGTTTTACTATGACCAGCTACCACAACAAAATAAGGTAGCTTAACTAGAGCAGAATATCACTTATAAATAAGCTTTTAGTTGTTCAAACAAGTGGGACCACCTCTTTATATCGATGTTAATCGGCTACTAAAACATAATTTTATTTTTTTATGCAAGAGGAAACGTAAGATTCTTCTAAAGCCAATCAAGTTTTAAAGTATGATCAGTCAAATAAGACATCACTTGAGAAGAAAAGATGAAAACAGTAGGCAATGACTTGGTACGTAGTCAGTTGCATCAAAAGCGAAAATGGTATCTGGGGCTGGGCATTTTACTAGTGATTTTTGGTCTGGTCTTGCTAGCGACTTTACCCTTTGCAACCTTGTCCGTGGTATTCATGTTTGGCGTACTGATGATGATCGGCGGGATTCTGCATTTTGTTGCTGCATTTAAAATTTTTCATGGCGGTTTTCGCTGGTTCTGGGCCTTATTCGGTCTTTTATACTTGCTTGCCGGATATTATGCGTTCAGTACACCGCTACAGACCGCGGTGGTCCTGACCCATATTCTGGCGATTATTCTAATTATTGCAGGTATCATCCGGATCTTGAATAGCCTTTTGTTTCGCGCTCTGGGTGGATGGGGCTGGACTTTATTTTCAGGCATCTTGACCCTGCTGGCAGGGATTGTGATTTTGCAATCCCCAGATGCACCGTTTTGGGTCCTGGGCCTGTTTCTGGCGATTGATATTTTATTTCAGGGGATTAATTACCTGACATTTGCGTCTTATATCCGGTATGAAGTCCCGAAAAGTTCAGCTGAGCTTTAAAAGCTCGCATCAAGAGCGCTCCGTGCGCTCTTTTTTATGTCTTGTGATGAATATAAGTGTGATCAGTTTATGTCAAAAATCTTTGTACTTGCGCCGGGTTCCTTATACTGAACTTGCATAAATTATGTTGTGTAACGTATGTAACAAGTTGAAATTATTAAAAATAGGATAACTAAAAATGCAACCGACTGAATTAAAAAAATTACCAGACTGGTTATTAGAACAGTTACCCCAAATAACTGAACCAGCAATTTTATCACTTATAGGTGTTGTTCAAATTTACGGAGCCATCTCTTGTCAGCGAGATCTAAAGTTCGGTAATAGGTTGAAGCTGCGATCGGTAAAATCCTACAAATCGCATCAACACCATATAAGTCTTTATTGTTATGGATGAAATCCACCATTATTTGTGTGGGCGGTCGAGCTCCGCCTGGGCGAAAAAAGCGGCTGCTTTACGTAGAATTTCATTGGCACGCTTTAATTCTTTAATTTCACGTTCCATTTGCTTCATTTTTTCTTGATCAGATATCTGTTGTACTTTAATAGGATTTTGCTGATCTAAATGCTTTTGATGCCAGGCACGAAGTGTTTCAGGAGTACAACCAATCTTAGGCGCAATTGCTGTGATTGCAGCCCAAGTAGAAGGATAATCTTTTTCAGATTCAATTAGTAATTGAACCGCTCTTTCTCTAATTTCGAGGGTATAGGTTGGTTTTTTCATCGGAATAGTCTCTCAGAATATTGAGTCTCCGACAAACCCGGTACGGTTCATTGTTTGTGTTTGGACAAAAGTGATGAATGCAGACCGTTTTGATGTGAAGAAATCATGATCTGAATATTTAAGATAAAAAACCGGCTTTAAGCCGGTTTTTTTATTTAACTTGTAGAATCAATGGTTAATTAAATGGTTACTAAAAAGCAATCACTCTAAATATAAAACAGATTTAACAATAACTTATAAAAATATATGATGCGTATGATACGCATCATATGAAAATTGCTTAAATTTGCTATAATTGAATTGCGCAGTGTCATTTGTGGTTAGGTTAAATATTCATGAGTCTTACGGAAATTAAGGTACGCCAGGCTAAACCAAAGGAAAAAGTCTATTTTCTGGCAGATGATGACGGCTTAAGTTTAAAGATAGAACCAAATGGACGTAAATCTTGGAGTTACCGCTATTCACTTGTAGGGACAAATAAACGTCCTCGCATGAAGTTGGGCGAATATCCTGTAATGTCCTTGAAAGAGGCCAGATCAGTCCGGGATGAATATAAATTTAATGATTATCAAAATAAACTGCTGCATAAAAAAGACATCAAAACTTTTCAGGATATTTGTGAAGAGTGGTTAGAATTTAAAATTAAAAATTCCTTTGAAGATGAACCACGATGCGGTGTAATTCAGCTTGCAAAAAAATGTTTAGATCAGGATATTTATCCAAATATTGGACTAACGCCATTTATTGAAGTTAAAAGATATGATCTGGTTAAGGTTATTAAAAATATAGAATCTAGAAATGTAAAAGAACCTGTAAAGAAAGCTTACAGTTATTTAAATCAGATTTATGATTATGCTGTAGCAATGGGGTATTGTGAATATAATATTGCAAATGGGCTTCATAAAATATTAGTTAATAATAAGATTAAGAAAAATTATCCTCATTTGAACTCAGATGAACTATCTAATTTCTTAGCTAGATTGAATCAGATTAATACAGATCCTATCATTAAAAAAGCCCTATTATTTAAGTTATATACAGGCGTACGTGGTGGAGAATTACTGCTTTCTGAACCACATCACTTCGATCTGGATAAAAGAATATGGAAAATACCGGCCTTACATATTAAACAATATAGAAGAAAAGTTATTTTAGGTCATGATATTCCTGACTTTTTAGTTCCACTATCTGATCAAGCACTTGAAGTTGTGAAATCAGCACTCGCTTGGTCTCATGGCGAAAAATATGTATTTTCTAGCCCCCGTAATAATCATAAACCTATTCATTTTAATACCCTGAACTTGATTATTAGAAAAATGGGATATACTAAAAATGAACTATCATCTCATGGTTTACGCTCAACATTTAGTACCATATTAAATGAATCTGGTTTATTTCAATCAAATTGGATTGAAGCACAGCTATCTCATACTGATAAAAATAAAACCCGTGCAAGTTATAATCATGCAGAATATTTCAATCAGCGCGTGGAAATGATGCAATGGTGGGGAGATTTTATTGATAGTTGTACTGTATAGTTAATGGTTATGAAATCCAAGTTTTAATTAGAATATATTAGTAAATATATAAAATTAGATTCAAGCATTATTAAGACTGAAATATTGTAAAGTAAACTACTTATATTCTGTATTATTTATTTTATACGATTTATAAGAGCCTTAGTTTTTTAATATATTAACCATGATCTATTGACAGAAAACTAGTAAAGTAAATGCCCGCTGAAACTAATTATCCGTGATTTGAGTTATTTAATGCTCTAGTAAAACAGCATTAAATAACCCGATCACGGCATCGAGTGTGGTCAGATCTATGATGAAACTCGGCTAACCAAAAATATTGTATTGGAACTAAAATGCCCTATAGATGGCAGTATAGGGCATCTAAATTACTGAACGTTAACTACGATCTTGCCGATTTGGGCATTTGTTTCCATGTATTTATGAGCTTCTTGGATATTCTCAAAATTAAAGACTTGGTCAATTAAAGGTGATAACTGACCTGACTCCAAACCACGATAAACAAATTGTTTTGCCTGTTCTAGCGCATTGGAATCAGTGGTAATTTCAAAGAGCTCATAACCACGTAATGTTAAATGTTTGCCTAAAACATCCATAACACTCATTTGGATATCACGTGTATCAAGCGCACCATATTGGAAGAATGTGCCTTGTTTAGCCATAGCTTGCATGATTTTACCTACAGCTGGACCACCTACAGGATCAAACACCATATTTACCCCCTGGTGATTGGTAATACGATTCAATTCATTTACTAAATCTTGCTCCTCAGTAGCGATCACATATTTAGCCCCTAGATCTATCAGTTGCTGCTTTTTAGCACTAGTACGAGTTAATGCGATTGGGGTAGCGCCTAACATATTAGTAATTTGAATTGCTGCCACGCCAACACTGCTAGATGCAGCACCAATAACAACATATTGGTCTTTCTGTAAGTTGCCAAAATGTACTAATGCACCATAAGCCGTCACAAACATCATCCAGCTTGCAGCCGCTTGTTGGAATGTCAAATCTTTAGGATGTTTTACAACAGCATGGACTGGCAGATTGATGAGTTCTGCGTATGTACCATATTCATCAAAACCAAAAGATGGAATGACACTCACTGCATCGCCAATACTAAACTCTGAAACACCTTCGCCAATCGCTGTAACGATACCTGCGGCTTCATAGCCAAGTACAGAAGGAAAAGTGGGTTCAATCACATAATTACCGGTACGGTACATGATTTCAGCCCGATTTAAGCCGATCGCATGGACTGCCATTTGTACTTCACGTGCTTTGGGAGCAGGAATTTCTAGATCTTCAATTTGTAGGACCTCAGCACCACCGATAGCACGCATCACCACAGTTTTAGACATGTTTCTTTTCCATATGTTTAACAGATGGAATTAGCATAGTGGTTCAAACAGATCAGATAAATAAACAATCTATTTATAGATTGGTTCTATTTTTTATCACAATCTCTTGCAAATATCCTTTCAATCCAATCTATAAAGACTTGCATACGTGCAGGTAAATGTTCACGGTGAGTGTAGAGCAAAGAAATAGGTTTAGGCATATTTTGATAAGTTGATAACACTTCAATGAGTTGGCCATTCTCGAGATACGGCTGTATTGCATGACGAACCCCTTGAATTAAGCCCAAACCATGTAAGGCTGCGCTTAAAAATGATTCTGAATCATTGACTAAAATACTTGAATCCAATTTATATTCTTCAAGTTTCTGATTCACAATAAATTGCCAATTCATAACCTTACGTTGTTTACCGCTAAAATAATTGATGGCTTGATGGTGTTTTAGATCATCTAAGGTATGCGGTGTGCCATATTTTTTTAAATAAGAAGGGGCAGCACAAGTGATCATTTCAACTTGTCCAAGTGATTTTGCAATGAGGGTTGAGTCATCTAAGTAGCCGAGTCGAATTGCAAAATCGACACCTTGATCAATGAGATCCACTAAGGAATCAGAGGATTCTAGAATCAACTCGATATTTGGATATTGTTGTTTAAACTCTGCCAAATGAGGAATCAGAATGGCTTTGGCAATGGTGATGGGTACGTTGATGCGCAGTTTACCCGATATATTTTGAGTCTGTAGATTTGGCTGAAAGCTATTAAAAATAGCATCGAAGTCTTTAAGGAGTTGCAATGCTTTGTGATAGAAAGCTTCACCTTCTAAAGTCATGCTGACTTTACGGGTGGTTCTATTGAGTAATCTCACCCCCAATTCATGTTCAAGCTGTTTGATGGCTTTGGAAATCAGTGGACGATGCACACCCAATGTCTCAGCAGTGTGAGTAAAGCTTTGGGTTTCAACCACACGCACATATATCTGTAACTTCTGCAAATGATCCATTTAATTTTGCCATTCATTGAATATCGAAATTATAACAAATGGCTGATTTAAAGGTCTTATTCGAACGACATGATGTTTAGCCGTCCGATCAGGGATGGTCATGAATACAGAAAAAAATTAATCTTCAATCAGGTCAATTTTGAATGATAAAAAATATTTCACCTGCTTATGCAATGAACTTTACCCAAAGTTTAACTATATTGATTACGATATTGGCTCGGTGTAACGTTAAACCAACGCTTAAATGCGCGTCTAAAGTTAGAACTGTCATGATAGTTTAATAGCGTTGCAATCGCATCGACAGATAAAGTACTGTCTGTTAAATAACGACGTGCTTGCTCCGACAAAATTGCATCTCGAATCTCCCTAAAGCTTGTGCCATCTGCGGCAAGTTGACGTGCCAATGTCCGTTTACTCATAAACAATGCCGCTGCAATTTGGTCTTCACTCAGTTCATGTAGCGAACTCGACAGCATCATTTTTTTTATCATATACACATAGCTTTGCTTGCCCGGTTTGAGCTGCTGTAGCATGCTTTCGCATTGTTGCATCGCGAGTAAATAACTGTCTTGATTGGCCGAGGCATTCGGAATGTGACATAGACTGAAAGGAAAGGTGGCTTTGATTGCAGGTGCGGAAAAAGAATAAGCGCCCGATAAATACTGCGCATAGGCTTGGTGATAGTCGGGTTCTGCGTGCGCAAAACAGATTTGAGCGTCATGGAGAGGGCGTCCAACAATAAATTCAGCACACTCAAATAAAATCACGGCACAGGTTTCAGCCAATAGACGATGTACCTGTTCAGACAGTTGAAAATCAAAATACAGTGATATATTGACTGAATGTTCGGTGTATTCAAGATTTAAATGTGCAAAGCTGATACGGGTGGGAATAAATTCCTGAAATGCTTTCAGTGCTATCAATAAATTTGGGCTACTGTTGACCAAGAATCCCATGGCACCATGTACTGAATAGCCACCGATTTTGTAGACACTCTTTAGTTTAATATTTTAATACGCTAGTTAAGCGTAAACTAGAATATGGAGATCTTAAGTTTCTCTCGGCAATTTAAATGAAAAGAAACGGGAGTTAATAGTATGAGTCAAGACCCTAAAAAATGTCCTGTTACCCACCTGACTACTGAAGCTGGTGCCCCTGTGGTCGACAATCAGAACAGTATGACGGCAGGTGCGCGTGGACCTTTACTTGCCCAGGATTTATGGCTGAATGAAAAACTGGCCAACTTTGTCCGTGAAGTGATTCCAGAGCGTCGTATGCATGCCAAAGGTTCAGGTGCTTTCGGTACCTTTACCGTGACCAATGATATTACCCAATATAGCCGCGCTAAAATTTTCTCTGAAGTCGGCAAAAAAACCGAAATGTTTGCGCGTTTCTCAACGGTGGCGGGTGAACGTGGTGCGGCCGATGCAGAACGTGATATTCGCGGTTTTGCCCTGAAATTCTATACTGAAGAAGGCAACTGGGATCTAGTTGGCAACAATACTCCGGTATTTTTCCTGCGGGATGCCCGCAAGTTCCCTGACCTGAATAAAGCAGTCAAACGTGACCCGAAAACCAACAAGCGCAGTGCCACCAATAACTGGGATTTCTGGACATTATTGCCTGAAGCCTTGCATCAGGTGACCATTGTCATGTCGGATCGCGGTATTCCTGCTGGCTACCGTCATATGCATGGTTTTGGCAGCCATACCTTCAGTTTTATCAATGCCCAAAATGAACGCTTCTGGGTGAAATTCCATATGCGTACCCAGCAAGGCATCCAGAACCTGACCGATGCTGAAGCAGCAGACTTGATTGCCAAAGACCGTGAAAGCAGCCAGACCGACCTGTTTGATGCCATCGAACGTGGCGACTATCCAAAATGGAAAATGTACGTTCAAGTCATGCCAGAACTGGAAGCCGAAACAGTGCCTTATCATCCATTTGACCTGACCAAAGTCTGGCCGAAGGGCGATTATCCACTGATTGAAGTCGGTGAATTTGAGCTGAACCGCAATCCGGAAAACTATTTCCAGGATGTAGAACAGGCAGCCTTTGCACCTAGTAATCTTGTACCGGGCATCAGCTACTCACCGGACCGTATGTTACAGGCACGTTTAGTGAACTATGCCGACGCAGCGCGTTACCGTGTTGGTGTAAATCATTCACAGGTTCCGGTCAATGCTGCACGCTGCCCTGTAAACTCTAATCGTCGTGATGGTCAGGGCCGCATGGATGGCAACTATGGTTCATTGCCACATTATGAACCGAACAGTTTTAACCAGTGGCAGGAACAACCTCAGTTTAAAGAACCAGCATTAAAGATTACCGGTGATGCTGATTTCTGGGACTTCCGTGAAGATGACAATGATTACTTCAGCCAGCCACGTGCCCTGTTCAATTTGATGAATGATGAGCAGAAACAGGCCCTGTTTAATAACACGGCCGCAGCGATGGGTGATGCGCTAGATTTCATCAAATACCGTCATATCCGCAACTGTTATGCTTGCGATCCAGCTTATGGGCAAGGCGTTGCTAAGGCCTTAGGTATGACTGTAGCAGATGCTCAAGCGGCACGTGAAACAGATCCTGCTAAAGGTTTGCCAAGCTTTCTTTAATTTATTTTACTTTCTCTTCCTCTTTTAAGGGGGAGAGGAGGTAAACTATGGAATATAGCATAAGAAGGTGAAAACCTTATGCCATAAATTCTCTATTAAGGATCATAAAGAAAAACTAAGATTTCTCTTTCAGAATTTGTGAAAAAATTTTAACTTTTTCTAATGTGGCGTCTACACCTTGCTTAAAAAAGGTATCCACCAGTGCCGAACCGATCACCACCAGATCAACTTTATTGGCTAAGGCTTTCACATGACTTTCATCTTTAATCCCAAAGCCAATAGCAATCGGGATATTAAAAATTGGTTTGATTTCAGCAATCTTTTTTTCAAGATTGGTCAGATTTAAAGTACCGCCGGTGAGACCATTTTCCGCAACATGATATAAAAATCCTGTCGCACTGGCTGAGATTTGTTTCAATCGCTCAACTGGAGTAGTGGGTGCGCTCATTGCAATTAAATGCATATTTTTTTCATTTAATATCTGTTTAAATTTTTCCCGATATTCATAAGGGGCATCTAGGATCAGAATCCCCTCAATCAAATTTTCGGTATCCGCAACCAGCTTCTCGAAACCATATTGTATGATTGGGTTTAAATAGGTCATTAAAATAATCGGGGTGGTTTCATCCTGTAAACGGATAGCTTTCACGAGCTCAATGGTTCGATGCACGGTCTGACCAGAAGCGAGTGCTCTAACATGAGCAGCCTGGATGGTCTCTCCATCTGCCACAGGATCAGAAAATGGGATGCCCACTTCGATGATATCAGCTCCAGCTTGACCCAATTGACTAAATAGACGATAACTTTCATTAAAATCAGGATCTCCGGCAGTAAAATAACAGACTAAACCACTGCGATTTTCCTGTTTTAATTGCATTAGTTTTTGATCTAAACGGTTCATGCGCGTGCTCCTGCAAGATACTTTTTGACTGTGTCTAAGTCTTTGTCACCTCGACCGCTTAAATTGATGATAATTGTCTGTTCCGGATGCATTTCTTTCGCAAGTTTGATGGCATAGGCAATAGCATGAGAACTTTCCAGCGCTGGGATAATGCCCTCTTGCTGGCTCAGTAGTTGAAAGGCATGTACAGCCTCTTCATCTTTGACTGCTGCATAAGTCACGCGGCTTGTTTCAAACAGGATGCAATGCTCAGGGCCAACCCCAGGGTAATCCAGTCCTGCGGATATGGAATGTCCCTCTAGAATTTGCCCGTCTGAATCTTGCAGTAAGTAAGTCAAATTACCATGCAAGACGCCGACTCGACCTTTGGAAATCGAGGCAGCATGTTCATGACTATCAGTGCCTTTCCCGCCAGCTTCAATTCCAAACATTTTGACATTGGTATCCTCTAGAAAGGGGTGCATGAGTCCTAATGCATTGGAACCCCCACCGACACAAGCAACCAAAGCATCTGGGAGTTTATTTTCTTTAAGAAGAATCTGGTTTCTGGCTTCGATGCCAATAATTTTCTGGAACTCTCTCACAATAGTCGGGTAGGGATGCGGGCCAGCACCAGTTCCTAGCAGATAGTAAGTCGTGTCGACATGACTGATCCAGTCACGTAAGGCTTCATTCATAGCATCTTTCAGGGTTCCACGGCCTTTTTTTACGCCTTGTACTTCAGCACCAAGTAATTTCATACGTTCAACATTCGGTTGCTGACGTTGAATATCTGTTTTACCCATATAGATCGTGCATTTCATCTTAAAGAGTGCACAGACGATTGCTGTGGCAACACCATGCTGTCCTGCACCTGTTTCAGCAATGATTCTGGTTTTACCCATGAATTTAGCCAATAATATTTGCCCCACACAGTTATTGATCTTATGGGCGCCGGTATGGTTCAAATCTTCTCGCTTGAGATATATTTTGGCTCCCCCTGCGTAGGAAGTTAGATTTTTTGCATAGAATAGCGGGCTAGGGCGACCCACGAAGTCGGTTAAAATCTGTCGATATTCAGCCCAAAATTCAGGTTGATTCCGTATGGTATTAAAGGCTTGTTCTAAATCTTGTAGAGCTGGCATCAGGCTTTCAGGCATATAGCAGCCACCAAATTTACCGAAAAAACCACCTTGATCAGGACCCTGACCGATATAAGGAGTTGTCATTGTCTTTCTCTTAAAATTTCAACATTGATTGGATCTTAAAAGATTTCCATTTTCCTGATAATTGATATATTTTTGATTTATGATGTTAGAAAAATTTACAGCATGAAACGTAGAACCTTACCGCCCTTAAATTCACTTAAAGCATTTGAAGCGGTCGCTAGACATCAAAGCTTCAGCTTGGCTGCGGAAGAACTGTGTGTCACTCATAGTGCAATCAGCCATCAAATCAAACAGCTCGAAGAATGGTTGGATAAAAAATTATTTATTCGGCATTCATCAACGATTACTCTCACTCAGGATGCAGAAGACTTATCCCGTCTTTGTACTCACTTCTTCAATGAGCTGGAAGAATGTGTATTTGAATTAACTCACAAAGCGTCAGAAGTAGAAATCGTAATCGGTGCCTCTCATAGCTTTATGGCGAACTGGTTAATTCCACGACTGGAAAAACTAGAGAGCCTTTATCCTAATATCTCTATTAAATTGATGACCTGTAACGACCTAAAGCTACTGGAAAAAGAAAAAATTGATATTTTTATCAATAGTTTGAATGTAGATGAAATGCTGCCTAAGTTTTTGGATAAATTTCTTTTATTTCCGGACAACATGGGACCAGTTTGTAAAGGTGAAAGCTATGCTCTCACTAGTATTCATGATCTTTTTGAGCACCCATTACTTCACACTTATTCCAATAAGAATGCCTGGCAGATCTGGTTTGAACGATCCCATCTAAACCTTGAGACTAAATCGAATGATCGATATTTTGATCGTCTCAATTTAATGATAGAGGCGGCTGTTTCAGGATTGGGGATTGCTATAGCGCCCCAGATTTTGGTAGAAAAGGAAATATTAAGTGGCAGAATTATTGCGCCGTTTGAATTTACCTATTGCAACTTTGACTTCTATGCAATCGTTAGGAAAAATAATTCAAATCAAGAGATTATCAATATTGTAAATTGGTTACAGACCCAATGTTGAGAGGATCCCAATCAAAAGCCATTTCTATCAAGAATAGACCAATACCGCCGCAGAGCTGGGCAATAATTTCGAGCACAATTTCCCCAAGGTGTTTTTAGCATCAGCATACCGTCTGATCTAGGCGATGTCATTAACAACAATCCCAGGCATAGGCTTTGGTAGCAGGTATTTGGACCACACGCTGAGATCGAAGGCCCGATAGGACAGCAACAAAATACAATCCACGCAAAAAATCACAAAATCTTCATCTTCGTTTTTTTAAGATGAGTTTGGTCAGCTTGATCTGACCCAGACAGAGAGAGATAGCGTTAAATTTTATCGCTCAATTTTTATTTTAAAAATGAAAGTAAACAGAGGTATGTGGTGCGTCAAGTAATTGAATATGTGGGAGCAGATCTGTCAAGGATCATTGAAATGGCCTGGGAAGATCGCACCCCATTTGAAGCCATCCAGCGTGAGTTTGGCTTGAATGAAACTGCAGTGATTCGCTTGATGCGGAAAAATATGAAAGCATCAAGTTTTAAAATGTGGCGTGAACGAGTCACCGGCCGAAAAACTAAACATCTGCAACTGCGTTCCCCCGATGTCATTCGGGCTTATTGTGCGCGGCAGTATAAACGTTTCTAAGCGCTTTGTTTTGAACGCAGTTTGGACTCACGTTTACATCGTTCAGAACAGTATCTGACTTCCTCCCAGCAGCGTTGCCATTTTTTGCGCCAAGTAAAAAGGCGCAAGCAGTGAATACAGGTTTTTTCAGGGAGATGCTGTTTTTTCATGGTTTATAACTCATCTATCTGGCTAAGAAGCTGTTGGGCATGGGTGGATTATTTGTTCCGCAACTTTAAGTTTATCCCGCTGCCGATAGAAATCACTAGCAAATCGTCCTCACGTGAACGCAAGTTCATTTATCTAGCTAAAATCTTACTCATTTTATAAGCCTTATTTTTAATGATTTCTTAACTCATAAACGATGTGAAAATTATGTGATTTTAATCAAAAAGATACAAATTATTATAGTTGTAATTCAGGCAGCCTGCGCCTAGTATCTTCCATGAAGTTACTCCATGTAAGCTTCCTTAGTTTTGTCCCATACACCCCTCTGTATGGGATTTTTTTTAATCCGGGGATTGTCATGAGCATGCATTCAAAAGCATATATTTTTAGACAGCAGCAATTGCTGGTGGATGATCATTTCCAGTTGCCGCAAGTGGAAAGACTGCAGCACGACCTGAACCTGTCGGAAAATGGCCAGGTCATTGCACGGGATCTAAAAGAAGATGAACCAGTACCCGAGGGTTATCAACTGATCCCGATTCGGCAACTGGTGCAGGTCTGGAGCAGGCCGCAGTTTGAACAGGCCAGCCGTGCCGTACAGTTACTGGAGTGGCGCCGTAATCACTGCTTTTGCAGCAAATGTGGCCATGCCACCCAGCAGCACGCCAGCCAGTATGCCATGGTCTGTCCATCTTGTGGCTATAACCAGTATCCCCGGGTGAATCCCTGCGTGATTACCATCATCACCCGGGGTATAGATGAAATTCTGCTGGCGAAAAATGCCCGCAATAAAACCCAGATGTACAGCCTGATTGCTGGATTTGTTGAAGTCGGCGAAACCTTGGAGGAGGCAGTACGCCGTGAGACGCAGGAAGAAGTCGGCCTGCAGATCAAGAATATTCAATATCTGGCCAGCCAGCCGTGGCCGTTTCCCAGCAACCTGATGATGGCCTTCAGGGCAGAGTATCACTCGGGTGAGATTCAGATTCAGGAAGATGAACTGAGCGACGCGCAATTTTTCAAGTTTGATCAGTTACCTGAGATTCCCTTCAAGGGCAGTATCGCTTATGCCATGATTCAGCATGTGATGCATGATACCCCTGTAGCAGATGACAGCAAAGAATGGCTTTAACCTAGAAAATAGCCTAGGGCTTTTCAGCAGCACGCCTGCTAGATCACATGATTTTGTCTTCACGCTTTGTTCACATCCACCTGGGTTATCTTAGTCCTGAAATCATTCAAGGCTTAAAAATGAATACTCTATTCAAGTCAGTTTTTGCGGTTACGGCACTGACCCTCATGAGCTTAAGCATGCTGACTCGAGCGGAAACGGTTGCGCCTCAGGCAGTCGATCAGGTGGATATCCAGCAGTATGCAGGCAAGTGGTATGAAATTTCGCATTTACCGATGTATTTTCAGCGTAAATGTGTATCGGATATCTCTGCACAATATGAGGTCAATGCCGATCAGACCATGAGTGTGTTAAATAGTTGTCGGATTGCCAATGGTGAGATGATTAGCTCTGAAGGAGTGGCTTATCCGCAAAATAAGGGCAACAGTAAACTCAAGGTCAGCTTTTTACCTCCAGGTTTAAGGTGGATCCCGTTTACTAAAGGTCATTACTGGGTATTACGCGTGGATCCAGAATATAAAGTGGCACTGGTCGGTGGACCAAGTAACAAATACCTGTGGATTTTGTCGCGTGAACCACAACTGGACGAAGCAACTTATCAGTCCTATCTGGAGACTGCGAGACACTATGGCTACGACATCACAAAGTTAATCAAATTACCGCATTAATCTGCTACCCTTTGGCCGAACTGCTTAGTCTCTTACAGTTCGGCTTTTTTTCACTTCACATAAAATTCATATCTGACTGATTAGACTCATCAAATGGAATAAAGACAGTTGCTCGAAATAGGATGAGTCCATGTTGAAAAGTCTGATGCGATGGATAGATAGCTGGTCTATATCGACACCAACCGAAACACTGACGGCTGAAAATAGCAAGATTCAGTGGGTCCGGATTTTACCCTTTATTCTGCTGCATCTGGCCTGTTTCGCTGTGTTCTGGGTCGGTGTGTCATGGTTTGCGCTTGGCTTTATGGTCGCGTTCTACTTGATCCGCATGTTTTCCATCACGGCTTTTTTTCATCGCTATCTGTCGCATAAAACTTTTCAGACCTCACGCCCGATACAGTTCCTGTTTGTATTGCTCGGCACCATGAGTGCGCAGCGTGGCCCGCTATGGTGGGCAGCTCATCACCGTTATCACCACCGCTATACCGATACCTTGCAAGACCCACATTCATCCACGCATGGTTTTTGGTATAGCCATGTCGGCTGGTTTCTGAATGAATATAATTTTGCTACGCGTAAAGAGGTGATCAAGGACTGGCTGAAATATCCAGAACTGATTTGGCTGGACCGTTTTAGTTTGATTGTGGTGTTGCTGACTGCGGGCGGGATTTATGCACTAGGCGAATGGCTGGCCATCACTTGGCCGCAACTCGGGACGTCCGGCCTGCAATTGCTGGTCTGGGGCTTTGTGGTTTCCACGGTGTTATTGATCCATGCGACCTTGTGCATCAATTCATTGGCGCATCATTATGGCAGCCGTGATTTTGAGACGGATGACCACAGCCGTAACAATTTATTTCTGTCACTCATCACCTTAGGCGAAGGCTGGCATAACAATCATCATTACTATGCTGGTAGTACCCGGCAGGGTTTTTACTGGTGGCAGATTGATGTGACCTATTACTTGCTGAAACTCATGTCCTGGCTGGGACTGGTCTGGGGCCTCAAGCCCATTCCGGCACGGATTTATGAAGCCAGTAAAATCGCTCAGGCTCGAAAACATAAAAAAGCTGCTACTGCCGACACTCACACGATTCAATCGAAGGAATCACCATGAAAATTGCAATTATTGGTTCAGGTATTTCCGGTCTGTACGCTGCCTGGAAACTCAGCAAAGTGCATGAAGTCACAGTCTTTGAAAAGAATAACTACTTTGGTGGTCATACCGATACCCATCAGCTGAATATCGAGGGTGAACAGGTTGCGGTGGATAGTGGCTTTATTGTGTTTAATGAGCATAACTATCCGCTGTTTTGCTCGATGCTAAAAGAACTAGGGATTCAATCGCAAAGCAGTGACATGGGCTTTTCGGTGAATAATCAGGTCAGTGGCTTACAGTACAATCCTTCAAAAAAATTCTCGCTGTTGTTCCGACCTCAAAACTTTCTTAATACTGATTTTCGCGCGATGTTGTCGGATCTGTTCCGTTTCTATGCAGCCAATAAAGATCTGGATGTGGAACAGGTCGATACACAGCTCAGTATTGATGATTATTTAAATCAACATGGTTATAGCGATGCCTTTCGTCAGGAACATCTCTATCCGATGTGTGGAGCGCTGTGGTCCTGTCCGGTGGAACAGGCTGGACAGATTCCCTATAAATTTGTGGTGAGCTTTTTCCAGCACCATCGCATGTTGCAACTGAAAGACCGGCCGTTATGGCTCACGGTGAAAGGTGGATCGGCTCGCTACGTTCGTGCGATTCAGTCCCAGACGAATATTATTTTCCGCAAAACGGGTGTGCTCCATGTATCCCGTAGTGCCAATGATGTACTGGTTGAAACAGCACAGGGCAGTGAGCGTTTTGACTGGGTGATCTTTGCCAGTCATGCTGACGACAGCCTGAAACTGCTTAAAGACCCGACAGCGCAGGAGCTGGACGTGCTGGGCAAGTTCCGCTATCAGGCTAACCGTATGGTGGTGCATTCAGATACCCGCATCATGCCCAAATCCAGACGTCAGTGGGCCAGCTGGCATGTGCATGTGACCCCGAGTCAGGCAGCTGAACAGACACCTTTCCAGCACAGTGGTATGCACTATGGTTTCAGTTACTGGATGAACCAGTTGCAAAACCTGCAATGCAAGACTCAGGTCTTTGCCACTCTGAATCCTAATTTCACCCTCGATCCGAAAAAAATCTGGGTAGAACGGCATTACCGACATCCGGTGTTTGATGCCTCCGCGATTGAAGCACAACAACGCTGGGCTGAAATCAATAGCCAGAACCGCACCTCATACTGTGGCGCTTACTGGGGCTGGGGCTTTCATGAAGATGGTGCCCGTAGCGCTGCATGGGTGGTCGATCAGCTCTTAAAACAGGCCGAGCAGGCCGCCTAGGAGGATATGATGCAAATGTATCCACTGGCGATTGCCTCTGCCGAAATCCGGCATCGCCGTTTCTTGCCCAAAGCGCATGCTTTTGAGACCCGGCTGAACTATCTATACTTTGATCCTGATCAGCTCTCAAGCTTTACTGAAAAATCCTGGCTCTGGTCTTGCAATCGCTGGAATTTCCTGACCCTGGATGAACGTGATTTTCTGACCATGGAATGTGGTTCGATTCGGCAGAAGGTCGCACGTCTGCTGATCAAACGGGAAAATTATCTGCTAGCGCATGCTGCGTCCATCCGGGTTCTGGCCTTGCCACGTACACTCGGATTTCGCTTTAATTCTGTGGTGTTTTATCTGGTCTTTGATGCCACCGACCAGCTGATCTTTATCCTCAGCGAAATTACCAATACGCCATGGAATGAACGTCAGGTCTATATCCATGACTGCCGGAACAATGTGACCGAACATACGCCGTACCAGAGCCACCAGTTTGATTTCAAAAAGGCCTTTCATGTATCGCCCTTCATGCCGATGGCGCTGGATTACCGCTGGCGATTCAGCTTTTCCGATCAAAGCAATGTGATTCATATGCAGCTGTTCCAACAGGGAATATTGCAATTTGATGCCACCATGCAATTTTCGTTGCAAGCCATCACAGTTCCTTCACAACAGCATCGCTATGCTGTGCTGAAAGTTCTTGAGCCCTTCAGGATGGTCGGTGGAATTTATCTGCATGCCTTTCGCTTATGGAAGAAAAAAATTCCATTTTACCGGCATCCTCGCAAAGAAAAAGGAAACACCTTGTTATGAAAACACTGTTTATGGGAGAAGAAAGCACACTGCCGGTGGTACTGCGCCATCTACTGAAATTACGTCATGGTCAGCTGATTTTTAAAGGCGTCTGGAACGGGATTGTGGGAGAGAGCAGTGATCTGTATGCCGTGATTCAGGTGCATGATAGCCGCCTGATGGATCTACTGTTCCGCAATGGTGTACTCGGTGCTGCAGAAGGTTTCATTCGCGGCTACTGGAGCAGTGAAGATCTGGTCAATGTGATTCGCATTCTGGCGCGCAATCGCGATGTGTTGGACCGGATGAATCAGAACACCTTGGCGAAAGCCAGCCAATTCTTCCTAAAGACTTGGTACAAATCCCGCAAAAACTCGATTGATGGCAGCCGTAAGAATATTGCCGAGCATTATGACCTGAGCAATGACTTTTTCAAGCTGTTCCTGGATTCCAGCATGATGTATTCCAGCGCGGTATTTAAAGAGCCGGGCATGAGCCTGGAACAGGCCTCCGATTATAAAAAAGAACTGATTTGCCAGAAACTGCAGCTGCAACCAATGGATCATTTGGTCGAAATTGGCAGCGGTTGGGGTGGTTTTGCCATTTATGCCGCGCAGCATTATGGCTGTAAAGTCACCACCATTACCATCTCCCAAGCACAATATGATGAAGCGGTCGCGCGAATAGAGGCAGCAGGATTATCCCATCGCGTGGATGTCCAGCTGAAAGACTACCGTCTGTTGAAAGGCAAATACGATAAGCTGGTCTCGATAGAAATGATCGAGGCCGTGGGTGAGCAATACTTAGCGACCTATTTCAACAAATGCCGTGAATTGCTGAAACCGAATGGTCTGGCCCTGATTCAAGCCATCACCATTGAAGATGCCCGCTATGCCAAAGCCTTGAATACCGTGGACTACATCAAGCGTTACATTTTCCCGGGAAGTTTTATTCCCTGCATCAGTATCATGACCCAGTCCGCTTCCGAGCAAAAACTGCGTCTCAAGCATCTTGAAGATATCGGCCAAAGTTACGCCCAAACCTTGCACTGCTGGCGTCAGCGCTTCTTGGAACAACGTGAACAGGTACTGCAACTCTGCTTCGATGAGCGCTTTATCCGTATGTGGGATTTTTATCTATGCTATTGCGAGGGTGGTTTCCGCGAAGGCGTCATCAGTGATGTACATCTGCTGTTTGAAGCCAGTGCTTACTAGGCCACGATAAAACAGGAGGACTGATATGCTGCTGGATTTATTTTTGCTGAATGTCTTCATTATGCTGTGTAGCTGGGTACTGGTGACCTATAACCGCAGAGCGGGTCTGGTGGATGTGGCCTGGAGTTTCAGTATTGCGCTTAATGTCATCATTGCGGCTTGGGTCATGGAAACTGCACCGCTGCTGGTTCGGGTATTTCTGGGTGTATTTAGCGGCATCTGGTTTTTACGCTTAACCTGGCATCTGCTGCGCCGTTATGCCAATGAAACCCGGGAAGATACCCGCTATGCCAATATGCGCCGTGCCATGGGCAGTTATCAGCATCTCGGTTTTCTGGCCTTTTTTATGTTTCAGGCCGGGCTGGTGGCACTGTTTTCCTACCCGATGCTGGAATTGCTCAATATTCCGGTCCAGCAGTGGAATGACTGGACACAGGCTACAGTGCTGGTGGCAGGCATGATCATGCTGTTGGCGCTGATCGGGGAAAGCACAGCCGACCAGCAACTCTACCGTTTCAAACTGAATCCACAAAACCAAGGCAAAACCCTGGACCAAGGCTTATGGAAATATTCACGTCATCCGAATTATTTTTTTGAATGGTTGCACTGGTTTGCCTATCCGGTTCTCGGTCTGGCAGCAGGTGTGTATGGATTATGGGTTTATCCGCTGCTGATGTGGCTGTTTCTGTACTACATCACCGGAATTCCGTTTAGTGAACAACAGGCGCTGGCACATCGCGGCGACAACTATAAAGACTATCAACGACGAACTTCAATGTTTATTCCGTGGCCACCCAAAGAGTAGGTAAATACATGGACTTTATGATTCAAAAATCTTTAAAACTGATCGAAAGCGGCAAAGTGCCCGACCCGGTGATTCGCGCAGGCATTCGCACTTTAAGCAAAAAACGTTTGGCACAGGAAGGGCGCTTTGACCCGGCACTGGCGGCACAGCGTTATATGGATGTGCTGCATATGCTGAAAAACAGCGAAATTGCCATCGAGACCGACAAAGCCAATGAACAGCACTATGAACTGCCCACCGCATTTTTCCAGGCGGTGCTGGGCAAGCGGCTGAAGTACAGCGCCAGCCTGTTTGAACAGGCGCATACCACACTGGATCAGGCCGAAGAAGCAGCATTGGCCAGCTATTGTCAGCGTGCACAGTTACAGGATGGACAGGATATTCTGGAAATTGGTTGCGGCTGGGGCTCACTCAGTCTGTATATGGCCGAGCATTATCCCAAAGCCCACATCACTGTAGTGTCGAACTCCTCGACCCAGCGTCAGTATATTCAGGAACAGGCCCGTCTGAAAAAACTGGAAAACCTGACGGTGATCACCTGCGATGTCAATGTACTGCAACTGGAATCGGCTGCTTTCGACCGTGTGGTTTCGGTGGAAATGTTTGAGCATGTGCGCAACTACCAGAAACTGTTTGAAAATATCAGCAGCTGGCTCAAAGCTGATGGCTTGCTCTGGTGCCATATTTTCTGTCACCGTTTCCTGCATTATCCGTTTGAAGTCAAAAATGAATTTGACTGGATGTCGCAATATTTCTTTAGTGGCGGCCTGATGCCGGCAGCCTCAACTTTCCTGCATTTTCAGCAGCATTTGCAGCTGGAGCAGCACTGGCAATGGGCCGGTACCCAGTATGAACGCACGGCAAATGCCTGGCTGGAGAATATGGACCAAAAGCAGGCCGAGCTGCAGCCCCTGTTTCAGCAGACCTATGGCGCAGATGCGGCCATCTGGTGGCAACGCTGGCGGATTTTCTTTATGGCCTGTGCCGAATTGTTCGGTTATGAGCATGGACGCGAGTGGGTGATCGGCCACTTTCTGTTTAAAAAGAAAGCCGTATAATTGAACGATGAATCGAATGCGCCAGCGGGGAATTGATCAATGTTAAAGCTGTTTAGGGACAAACGCGATCATCCTCTCGGTGAGGTGTTTAACCGCTACTACTGGCTGCAAATCGGATTTATTGCCTTGTCGGTGGTGATCGGCATTGCCTGTAGTGCCTGGGTGATCAAAGGCTTTTTGCTGCGCACCGCTTTGGAACAGGAAATGTCACACTACTGGCAGCGGCTGGAACGCAATCCGGCCGCCGAACTTCCCGACACCAAAAACCTGTATGGTTATCGCTGGTATGATACCCTCCCTGTGCAGTTTCAGCACATGCAGTTCGAGCAAGGCGTAAATCGGCATTTTGTCGATGGTAAAGAGCGCATGACCGTCTACGGTGAAAAAGACAGGCAACATGTGCTGCTGGTCTTTGGCGAAAGTAACGTGAACAAGCTGGTCTGGCTGTTTGGTCTAGCACCACTAATGGTCAGCCTGTTCGTGCTGTATAGCGTATTGTGGTGGTGGAACCGTCGCGCCCGGCGTTATTTTTCTCCGATTACCCGGCTGGCCAATGCACTGGAACATATCGACTGGGAGCATCAGAAAAATCAGGCTTCGCCTTTTCAGGACATCCGTACTGACTCCAATCTGGAAGCAGAATATCTCAAGCAGGCACTGGAAAAATATCATCAGGTGCTCAGCAAGTTCATTCAGCGCGAACGTGAGTTTACCGGTGATGTCAGTCATGAACTGCGCACGCCATTGACGATTTTAAAAGGCAATGTGCAACTGTGTCAGGCACGCTATGGTGACAACAAATCCTTTACCCGCCTGCACAATACTATTGAAGACATGCAGCTGCTGGTCGATACCTTACTGGCTATCGCCCGAAATACCACCAACACCCTGACGGCCGAGCCCACTATGCTGTCAGAATGTCTGGAGAATCTGGTACAGGATCTGGACAGTGTCAGCCACAACAAAGGCATGCAGATCGACCTACAAAAAGACCTCGATGAGCAGCCACGTAAACTGTATCCATCGATGACCAAAATGGTCTTTGGCAATATTTTGCGCAATGCGCTGAATTATTCGCAAGGTACAGAAATTGATGTGATTCTACAGAAAAATACAGTATTGATCGCTGATAATGGAATCGGCATCTCTTTGCCAAATAATTCTAAAGTTCAGGAGCTGTCTGGCCAGCAGTTGCAACTGGAGATCAAAGGGCATGGTATTGGCCTGCAACTGGTACAGAAGTTGTGCAAACAGCTGGGCTGGCGGGTCGAACTCTTTGACCGGCAGTATTATCTCAGTACCCATCCAGAGATTGATCTGGCAATGACGACCGGTCTGATTGTGGTAGTGTATTTAAACTAAGTTTCAGCTTTGTACGTTTAGACTTAAGCTTCCAAAGCAATCTTTAAACCCACACCAGAAATGGTATGAATCAGTTTCTGCTCAAAAGGCTTGTCGACCATTTTACGTAAATTATAAATGTGACTGCGCAAGGCATCACTTTCCGGCTCTTCATCACCCCAGAGTTCCAGCATAATTTCCTGTTTGGTGAGGACTTTAGGTGAATGACGCATCAGCAGTTTCAGCAGTTTGAATTGAATCGGGGGCAGTTCAATCGTCTGTCCAGCCCGAGTCAGCTGCTGTCTTGCGGGATCCAGAATCAAATCATGAATTTGCAGGCGACTACTGGAAACTTCACCCAATGAGCGTTTGATTAAGGCTTTGACCCGAACCACCAACTCATTAAAATCAAAGGGCTTAACCAGATAATCATCCGTGCCGGAATTAAAGCCTTTGAGTTTGTCATCCAGAGTATCGCGCGCCGTCAACATCAGTACGGGTAAATCCAATCCTTCGTCATGACGCAGCCATTCACACAGTTCATAACCCGAACCATCAGGCAGATTAATGTCTAGAAGCAAAATATGATAGCGCTGCTGTTTCAGTAATTGGCGTGCAGCGTTCAGATTGCGGGCATGATCCACCACAAAATCATGTTCTTCCAGAAACTCGCATAAGGTAGAGGCTAGTTCATAATGGTCTTCGACCATCAGGATAAAATGTTTGGACATAACGGCAGAGACTAATTCAATAATTGCTGTTTTAATTTAGCACTAAATGGCTGCGATCCCAGCCAGATATTAAAATATTGTTGTGCTAGCGGATGCTGAAGATTGCCTAACACCTGCTGATTTAGCATCAAGGTCAGGGTCTGAGTCTCGGCTTGATAGCTTAAGCGATAGAGATCTCCCGGTTTTACCGGCTTATAAAGCTGGGTGATTCTATCTAATACTATTAAATGTTTAGACTCTCGCTCATTACGCTTCAGAAAATGGGTCGCTGCACGCTTGAAAGCCCATTCCGGAATATTTTTTGTATAAGAAAAATCAATCTGCATATTCTGGCCTTGCCAGGGTTTTGTACAGTTCTGAGCATAATAACGGGCGACGCCAACCTGTTTCTGAGCTACCAGAAGTGGACCACGACCACACTGATTCATATTTTGGGCATGTGCCCATGAACTGAAACTGCAGAGTATCAGTAGTCCAGTATTTAATCCTATTTTTTGAAAGGCAGTACCCATGAATAAGCTCCTCCGACATAAGGTAAAGAACGATACAGGCCATTTGCAGGATCCCAGAAATCCTGCTGAAAAATAATCTTATTGTCGCGGTTGACCTTGATTTCACTGATGCCATAAGAATCCATGCTTCGTGTTGCGCCAAACATTTTAAAATCATAGGCCATATGCCAGTGCACGTAGGCAGAGTCTTGATAATAGGAGGTATTTAATAGTTTGACATTCACGTTACTGACACGCTTGTTCATCCCTTGAAAATGTTGGAGTAGATTTTGACGTGATGAAAATTGGGATAAGGTATCGTTAATAAACAGCTGATCGGCATAGAGTGATCCGGCTCGTTCAATAAATGCAGGTGTACCTAAAGTATTAAAAGCTGAAGTAAAGCGAATGCCGATGTCTTGGGCTTTAGCCTGATCCAGCGCAGTTCCCTGAATTTGGTTTCTGGATTTTGCATAATCACCTGAATAGCTGGGAATACTTTTACATCCTGCTAAAACTAGTAGCGGTAAGGACAAGGTAGCTAGCAGTATTTTTTTGATATGTTTCATATTGGCTATCCGTATTAGGTCTATGCTAATACTTTAGGCCGAAAGTCGTGAACAGAATGTGAAGAGGATGAAAGGCTGTTAAATGAGCAGTAAACAGAAGCTCTTTAATGATGGAGTAACGTGTATATCCCCAGTCCTGTCTAAGCCTTTTTTGACATTCCCCAACTTTTCGCAGAAAGCAGAAATTCATAATTTAAAGCCACGAGAATGCTTTGCATATTGAAGCTATTCCGGTCTTCGGGTAACTGTAATAGAAGTGGCAAACGTGTCACCCCATTTTCACCATTGGCAAAAGCATAATGGCGCACTTTAGCGTCAATCACCGGAATTAAATTCTTGGCTTCCAGATACACACTTTCCTGAGTGGCCTGCTTTTGCATGGCAATCATTCTGAGATAGCAATGATCGCGAACCTCAGTCAGATTCTTTTTGAGTTCATTGATCTTTAATTCATGATTTTCAGGTTTTTTAAACAGCCGTTTAAGAAAACCTCGATTTTCGGTATTTTGTATTTCACGTTCTAACTGGCGTATTTGCTGCTGGATCTGGCGAGTTTGTTCAAGCGCGTCATTCAGAAGCTCTCTAATTTCCTGGGTGGGTGCTGAAACGGCCCGCACCTGTTGCTGATAGTGAAACTCATCATGAAAAATCACAAAGATTTGGGTGCGACGTTGTTCCAGTAATTTTAAATAGGCAATTAAGCGATATTTGAACAGACGCGCATGCGGATTAAACTGCAGCATCGGTTGCTGCGATAAAATTTCCAGCTGATGCAGAAACTCATTGATTAATCTTAAAATATTCAAATAGCAATATTCTAGTTCATCAGTATGCTGCACACTGTTTTTCAAGCCTTTGAGAAAAGGTTCGAGAATATTTAAGGATAAATCTTTCTCCAAAATTTCCAGATGTTCTTTCACCAGATGATCGATGGCAAAACTTTGGATATTTAAAATTTCTTTTAAACTTGGGATGAGATTCTGCTGATTATATTGATGCAGCGATTCAACCAGTTCCACAATATGTGGATTCATTTTACGTTGAATACCAATAATTCGTGTCATCAGCTGTTTAAAATTTTCAACATAATCTGCTTGATCCAATTGTTCCGGGTCAAGCACCAAACCACTAATATAGAACCGATCTTCTTTACCAAAGCTTTCTTCAGTTAAAAAGCGACGAATGGAATAGGCAGATACTAAACTGTCATAAGAACTGTTCAGGACAAAGTAATATTGAAAGGTTTCAATAATTTCAAAGTCACGAACCTGTTGCTGCGGAATAAAATAATCCTGAAAAATCGCCAGTTCCTGTTCGGCATATTCGCTCGGCAAAATATGGGCAAACCAGCTGCCCAGAATTTCACTTTTCATGAAGACTTCAAAGATAAACGTTCGGACTTGTTCAAGATCCAAATGCCGGTGATTGGCAGAAATAGAAAAATCTAACTCTCGAATGATCAATGCAGCATCGTAGAGAAAAGCTTTTTTGATCAGTTGTTGTGCCTGAATATCGGCGGGATTGTCCAGATCGATTTGATTAATTTCACGGACAATGCTTTCCAGGTAGTCTGCAACCTAAAAGTCACTTTGATAGCCTTGCAGAAAGCTGAAAGTGCTATTGATGCGCTGTGCAAGTTGCACGAGTTCAGGATTTTGCGTATTGAGCTGCAGATCTTTCAGGCGGGTATGGCCGGTAAACTCAAAGGCTTTGGTCAGGTAGTTCCACGAGATATTCTTGGGTTTTAGGTACTGATCTTCTATTTTTTGATGTAGCGCTTGCGGTGTTGCAGAGAGGATCGACAGCAGTTGTTGTTGCCAATGCTTATCAAGAATAGGATCAATTTGTTTTAATTGTACCCGCAGCTGATAAGGAATGTATGTTTGCATGGGAATCCAAATCCATTTGTAGTGAATTCAATCTTTTAAGGAAGTAAAATAATGTGATTTATATCACAAAAACAAAGATTTTTTAGCCTTTCTCCATGAAAAAATGATAACAGGGTATTTTTTATTCGATAAAAGATCATCAGGCATCTTTAGCAGTCCAAATAATGGGAGCCAGCAATTTCAATTTTACGGCCACCGATTTCTGCTTATTTTAATGATGCTGTTATTGGGAGGAATAAGCAGTTCATGTCAGTTTTTTATGATATAAGTATCATAAATCAACACTTAGGATTGAGCTATTGAGACAGGTTTTACTGGCGCCTCGTTTAAATCTGCGCAGCTTGATTTTACTTTTAACGATTCTAAGTGTGACCTGTCTGTTTGTCTTTGCTTTATTTTTTGTCAACTATACGGTGAAAGAGCGCCTGATCGATAATTCTCTGGCCTTGAATGCGGAATATTCATCCAGAATTGCTGCGCATACCAATTACCAGTTTGAAGAAATCTTAAAAAATTTAAGCTTTAGTGCGAAGTTACTCGGTAAAGACTTTACTAATACAAGCTTGAGAAACACGGAAGCGGCACGTCTCAAAAGCCAATCCGGTAATTTCAACAGTGTTTTTCTGGCTGACCGAGAAGGACGCATCATTTCATTTTTCCCGACCACTTTAAATATTGATGCTAAACAGATTTATACAACCCACGGTATTACCGAGTCGATCAAGCGCAAGCAAACTTATATTTCTTCGCCGTACTGGTCTTCAACCAAAAAATTGATCGTGATTATTTCTGAACCGATCTTCGATGCCCAGGGGCAGTACTTGGGCTTTGTCGCTGGTACGATTTATCTGCAGAGCAAGAATCTGGTCAGTGAAATGCTGGCCTCCAAATATGGCTACAAGAAAAATTATACCTATGTCATGGATGACCAAAATCAGATCATTTTTCATGCCGATACTCGGCAAATTGGCCAGGAAGTCCAGGCGGGTGATGGATTAACCACGATGCTGCCGCAGCAGGATGGCAGTTTCCGTCTGATGAACAGTAAAGGCATAGATAGTCTGGTCGGTTTCTCGCATATTCCCAGCGTGAACTGGGTTGTAGTATCACAGCAGCCGATTGAGGAGCTATTTGCTCAAGCCAACAGTATTATTATCAAGGTATCCATCGGGATTAGCCTATTCTATTTATTCATTTTCTTTGTGGTCTGGCGTTTATCGGGCTTGATTGCACTGCCTTTAAACCATTTGGCGAAAATGGCCAGTATGCTCAGTCGGCAGGATGTTCAGGATAAAATCAACGAAATTAAACCTTCGTATTTTGAAGTCAATCAATTCAAAAATTCTCTGATGCTGAGCTGTCAAAATTTCAATGAAAAAATTGATGAGCTGAATCAATCAGTGAATACTGATCCCCTAACTGGTTTATACAATCGCCGTGGAATGAACCTGTTTATCGAAGAGTTTGTGCGTATGCGTACCGATTTTGCTGTGCTGGCGGCAGATATCGACTTCTTTAAAAAGGTGAACGATACCTATGGGCATGACAAAGGCGATATTGTCTTACAAAGGCTAGCGAACGTGATGCAATATCATTTCCGAGACAATGATGTCTGCTGCCGTTCGGGAGGAGAGGAGTTTATTATTTTAATGGCTGCTTCAGATCCTATAAAAGTTTTTCAGGCAGCGGAGCGGTTACGAAAAGCGGTTGAGCTCACTGAAATGGGAGAAATTGGTATAGTGACCATTTCCATTGGGATTGCTTACTGGCCAAATAGTTCTAACGATGTAGAGGAAGTATTGCGCATGGCAGATCAAAAACTGTATCAGGCCAAGCGTGAAGGACGCAACTGTACGCGTTGATTTTTAGACCTTTACTGATGAAAATTGCATAGAGAGATCTAGCGTATTTTTTTAGTAGTAAAGGATTTTATGAATATATTTACGGAATATTTACCTTGGCTCAATGTTATAATAAACATGTGAATTTTCAACAAATAAAAAACCTTGAATAACCTTATTGTATAAGGCTATTTGTGAATTTCATTGGGGAATTTTATGCCAAAATCATCTCGTGACTTATTTTCACCAGATGTATTCGACCTCAAGTCGTTTATTTCTCCTTATATGATGCTGATTCCACCGACGATTTTTGCCTTGCTGATCTGGTGGACCAATCAAAGTTTTGGTTTCCTATTTACCCATACCGTGGCAGAACTGATTTCAATCATTATCGCGCTCACAGCGCTGATTGTGACCGTGGTGTCACGGCATTTTACTAAAAATTATTTTGTGGTTTTCATTGCCATCGCGCTTGGCTGGTGTGGATTTATTGACCTGTTCCACACCCTGCTATATAAAGGCATGCAAATTCTTCCGGTGGACAGTGCCAATCAGGCCACTCAATTATGGATTGGTGCCCGGTTATTGCAGGCCTTTGCCATGCTCGCTGCGCCCTTTATGCTGACACGGGCGATCAAGCCTCTTGCATTGAACCTGTTTTTTGGTCTGTTCAGTGTGGGGATTGTCAGCGCTGTGATGTTGGGTTTCTTTCCAACCGCCTTTGTTGATGAGCAAGGCCTGACCCCTTTTAAAATTTACAGTGAATATCTGATTATTGCGGTTCTGGCGTTAGCACTGGTGCTGGTCTGGCAGCGCCGCGAATATTTATCGCCTCAACTGACGTTTGGGGTCAGCCTGTCCATGCTGACCATGATGGCTTCTGAATTTGCCTTTACCCAATATGTGTCCGTATATGCCGATGCCAATCTGCTGGGGCATATTCTGAAAGTCTATTCGTACTGGTTCATTTATATGGCATTGGTCGAGTCGACCATTAAAGAGCCTTTTAGCATGTTGTCCAAGGCTGCCAGCACTTATGACACCATTCCTGATCCAACCTATATTGTCACTTCTAGCCAAATGATTCAGCAGGTCAACTTGGCGGCAGCCCAGCTGCACGGCATTCCAGCGACACAATTGAGCGGACGCTCTGTGCATGAACTGGTGCATGATCCTCGGGTAAAGGCCGAAGATTGCCCGGTGTGCTCCCGATTGCAGCAGGCTCCGCAAGAGTTTTTAGTCCAGTTGACCTTGCCGGATCACAAAACGGTTGAGTGTCATGTGGCACCTTTTGCAGAACGCCTGGGTAAAAAAACCGTCTGGGTCATGGTGGTACACGATATTACCGATCGCCAGTTTTTGCTGCAGGATCTGCAGGAACGTGTAAAAGAAGTGCGATGTCTGAATCAGATCAATCAACTCTGCAATAATACCCATACCGGCATGAGCGAGCTGTTGCACAAAGTGATGCAGACAATCCCTTCCGGCTTATCTTCTCCGGAGCGGGTTAAGCTGCAGATTGATAGTGACTGGGGTGTTTTTGGTACAGCCCCTCCGGCTCAGATGCCTTTTTTGCAATCAGTCTTTGCCAATGAGACTCAGCAATTCGGCACCTTAAGCATCTGGTATGATCCGGCAGCGGATGCCCCGACTTTTCTAGATGAAGAGCAGAGTTTAATCGATCATATCACCGGTCAGATTACCGATGTATATACCCGGATACAGTCACAAAGGCGTGTAGCACGGTTGACTTATCTCTATCAGCTGCTCATTGAAACCAACCGGGTGATTGCGCATAGCCAGAATCGGCAAGATTTGCTAACCGAGTTGCAGCAGGTGCTGTTGAATCTGGGTAGTTTTGCTAAAATTTTAATTGCAATCAAAGCAGAGGATCGAGCTGACAGTCCATTGATGATTCAGTTCCATCATAATATTAGCGCAAATATTATGCCCACTTTACGCACTCTCTTACAGCAAGATGAAAATACTCCATTGCATCAGGTGAAAAATACCAGTCCAGAGGTAGATGTCTATGCCTATTCCTTGATCAATGACGCGGACGAGAATGTTTCACCAGAATACCAGGCATGGAGACAGTACTTAAAACAGGAAAAGATAAGTCAGGCAGCATTAATCCCGTTGTTGCTTGATGGACATTTCTGGGGGCTAGTGGGGGTGTATACTACAAGGCAAGTAGAATTTGATGAGGAGCAAATTCTACTGTTGCAAAATCTTTCTAGGGACATTTCTTCTGCGTTGGAGCGTTTTTCAGCGGAGCAACAGCGTAAAACTGCCGAGACCTATTCTCAGCAGATGGAACAACGTTTCCAACAGGTATTTTTGCAGTCTCCCGTGCCAATGCATATTATTTCCGTACAGGATGAACGAATTCTTGCGGTTAATTTGGCCTATGAAAAATGGCTGGGATATAGTCTGGAAGATTTTCAAAATCGGGAAGCCTGGCTGGAAAAAGTGGCGCCTAATCCAGAGCAAAGACAGTTTATGCAGCAGAACTGGGAAGAGGCATTGCAACTGGCAAAAAACGGTAAACAGGTGCAATTTCCTGAAATTACTCTGTTAGCTAAAGATGGTAGTCAGCGTATTGCTCAGCGAACACTGGCGATTGTCGGCAATGATGTGATTCTGGCTTGGAATGATCTGACCACCATCCGCAAAACTGAACAGGCATTACGAGACAGTGAACAGCGTTTCCGGGGTATGGTGGAACAAACCGTGGTCGGGATGTATGTGCTGCGCGACAATCACTATCTGTATGTCAACCCGAGTTATGCCAATATGCTGGGCAGGTCTGCTGCAGCACTCATTGGACATAATATTCTGGAATTTAGCACCATGGCCGCAGACACACCGGCACTGATTAACCAAGAGCAGGATCAGGCTGCAGAATATTCGAGCCTATCCTGTGTGGTTCCGTTCCGACATCAAAATGGCCAGATCCGGGAATTTGCCCTGCATAGCCGTCGCATCACTTGGGATGATGGCTTGCCAGCCTCGATTGTGATGGCACAGGACATTACCGAGCAAAAGCAGGCACAGGACCAGATTGCCCGACAGCTTGAGCAGTTGGAAGCAACCATGTATGGCACCTTACAAGCTGTGTCCATAATGGTGGAATTACGCGATCCTTATACCGCGGGACATGAACGCCGTGTAGGCTTGATTGCCAGTGCCATTGCCAAAGAAATGGGCTGGGATGAAAAACGTTGTCTGCAAATGGAAGAAATTGGATTGGTACATGACATTGGTAAAATTTCAATTCCTTCAGAAATTCTGACCAAACCTACTCGTCTGACCTATCTGGAAATGGAAATGATGAAAGGTCATGCGCAGGCTGGTTATGAAATTCTCAAGGATGTTCCTTTCAATATTCCAATTGCTGAAATCATTGGTCAGCATCACGAACGCATGGATGGGACAGGTTATCCTAAAGGATTAAAAGGTGATGAGATTCATCCTGAGGCGCGTATTCTGACGGTGGCCGATGTGATCGAGTCAATGGCTACACATCGCCCATACCGTCCTGCTTTAGGCATAGAGGTTGCGCTTGCAGAAATCTTAAAAGGACGTGGAACGATTTATGATGTAGAAGTATGTGATGCAGCAGTACGTTTAATTAGGGAAAAGGGATACGTCTTGCCAAGTTAAGCAGTCTTGATCATCAGGTGAATAGCAGCCAAAAAGCTATTCACTTATTTTTTAGTTAAGTAGTATTCCGGATAAATTTGATATTGTTTAATGCTTTAAATTGAAGCGCTAACATGCTTATGTTATCTATAACTGAATAGAAAGTTCGTATTTGGAGCATTATCGATGTCATACCAGAATATTTTAGTACCAGTTGATGGTTCAAAAATTTCATTCTCCGCGGTAAAACATGCGGTCGAAATTGCTCAGGTATTCGATAGCAGATTGACCTTCATCAGTCTGGTTTCTGAAGATCCATTTACAGATGCAGATTTCTATTATTATTATGTCTCTGCTCCAATGAAAGAACACTTTATTCAAGCTTATGCGAATGCAGAAGAGGTATTAAAACAAGCAAGTGAAATTGCATATGCAGCGGGCGTTCAAGTTGAAACTAAAGTCCTAAAAAGTGTAGTGTTTGAAGAAAGTATTGTGAAAACTGCCAAACAGATACAGGCTGATCTCATTGTGATGGGATCGCATGGTCGCAGAGGTTTTAAAAAATGGAGACTCGGAAGTGTGGCCACAGCTGTACTTCGCTCAACCGAATTACCAGTGATGATCATGAAATATTAGGGTGTGTTGACATTTTAGCTTAACAAATAGCGAAGTAGTAAAATCAAATCTTCAAACCTAATTTCACTATTCGATATGCCTCGTACCATGCTGAAAGATCAACACTGGCAAAATTTAAAAGTTATTCTGCGTAATTTATCCATTCATCATAATTCAAACTTACTTAATTTTATTGAAGCTATTCTCATAGTTTTAATTATAAATAGTAAATATCAACGGTGCCTAGTAAATTCAAAAATTTTTAATAGTCAATTTTAGGACTAATTTTTCTTTAAAATCATTAGCAAAATGCTAGAGTATGAAGATTGCTATTGGACGGTAGAGGATAAAACCATGGCTGTTATTCTTCAGGTAGACTTTCCGACGCCAGGCCCATTTGGAGAAGAGATGAGTCGCGCCTATCAAACACTTGCAGAAAGTATTAATCAGGAAGCTGGCATGATCTGGAAAATATGGACAGAAAATAGCGATGCTCAGGAAGCAGGGGGAATTTACCTGTTTGATAGTCAAGATAATGCAGAAAAGTATTTAAAAATGCATACTGCACGCCTGAAAAATTTTGGAATAAAAGATATTCGGGGGAAAATTTTCCAAATTAATTTACCACTGTCTGCTATTAATCAATCCCACTTCATTGTGCAACTTTGACTTTGGTCGGTCTGGAAGCAAGATACTATCTCATCCCACTTCCTACCTAAATTAATCTCTGTTGCATTTCGTCTGAGAATCCAAGCAATAAAAAACCCTGACATCCTGCCAGGGTTTTTTACAGTGCGATCTTTGGTAGCTGCTATTCTACCCTCACTATCCTAGTGTTAGAACTTATCGTTGTTGTTTTCTGTTCCGGAACTTCCTGTTCCTGCATGATTTCATCATAAGTAAAAAAGCACAGATCCCCTAGCCGCAAAATCCCTAAATGTCTGTGCGCCAGGGCGTACAAAAAAGGCTAAAAGTTGTCCCGCTTTTATCTACAGAAATTGGGGATAACTTTTCCCCTAGAGATCTGATGGAATCAGGAAAAATTCTAAAACTGTCCTAGATAAATAGATGAGCTAATTAACCAACACATTCGGCTCATTAGTTGAGTTGAATGTATGCTATATTCAACTCATCTTAGATTTTTAGAGAAAGATGGCTTTGTTGCACAAAGCTATTCTTGAGGGCTTCTTTAGCAATATAATTTCCAGATGAAGAAGCCTGCACCTAAAACTTACCGTACAACCAATTGGTCCTCGTATAACCAAGCTTTAATCAAGCGAGGAAATATTTCAATCTGGTTTGATCCTAAGACCCAATGGTATGCACAACCACAAGGCAAGCACGGACGAAATCAAACTTATTCCGATACAGCGATTCAATGCTGTTTAATGATCAAATCTCTATTCCGTCTTTCT
>NZ_VPAQ01000026.1:0-26714 GCF_013419135.1 Acinetobacter sp. YH12100
AAGTTCATGCGCGTGTGGCAGTTCTGAATAGATTTACGGAATTAGGTAGACCTCACACCCAAGTTGTCACTTAAATTTGAATGGATTGGGGAAAACTCAGCTTTTGAATGTTTATGCAACAAAGCCGGTTTTAGTTATAAACTTATTCATTCAGGAATTATATTGCTGAATGAATAAGTCTAATTGATTTATTTATGCAACCCAACTATTCATTTGATTCATTTGATTCATTTGATTCATTTGATTCATTTGATTCATTTGATTCATTTGATTCATTTGATTCATTTGATTCATTTGATTCATTTGATTCATTTGATTCATTTGATTCATTATTTTTAACTTGTTTTTGTTTAGAATTTTCAACTTTAGAAGCTTTTAAATTCTTTTCAAGAAATAACAAGCCGCCATCTGCATAACTAAAACTTGCGATACTAAAGAATGCACTAATTAACAGTAATTTAGTACAAAATTTATTTTTGAATAGCATGTTTATTTACTCTCATTTAATACTTGTTAGATATTCTAACTTTAAAGAATTAACACCCAGAGGACTCATAAATTACATTCTTGTAATTTTAAAATGTCTCAGGATGGTGTTTAAAGTGCGTGTGATAAATAGAAGTGTAATACAGGAAAATGGTAAGGTTTATCAGCCTAGTCATCTGTCCATTATGTAGAAAGAGCAGCACTTTAATGTTTATGCTGTTCCAATGTATTACATTCCTTACTTTCTATTTGTAACGTAATTTCAGTAATACTATGATTATGTTTTAGAACGTCTAAGGCCTTTTGATAGAGCTGATCTGGATCGCTATTAGGAGCAACCAAATGAGCAGTTAAATGAATGTTTTTTGAAGATATAGCCCAGACTTTCAACTGATGAATCCCTTCAACACCCTCTAGCATCAATAAATCATTTCTTAACGACTCAATATCAATCTCATCAGGAACCCCTTCAAGCAAAATATGGATACTTTGTTTTAATAAAACCCAAGTTCGAGGTAAAACCCAGAAGCCAATTAACACAGCGATTACGGTATCTACCCACATCCACTGGGTAAAATAAATGACCACTCCTCCGATAATCACGCCTATCGATCCCAGTGCATCACTAAGGACTTCTAAATATGCGCCTTTCACATTTAGACTTTCTTGAGCACTCGCAGAAAGGATTTTCATTGAAATCAAATTTATGACCAAACCAATGACTGCGACAATCATCATTCCAACACTTTGAATTTCAGCAGGATGCGTAAAGCGTTGGTAAGCTTCATAGACAATATATATCGCCACCACAAAAAGCATCACTGCATTAAACAGAGCCGCTAAAATTTCGAATCGCTGATAGCCAAAAGTTCTTTTATCATCTGCGGCTTTTTTACCAATTTTGATAGCAGCAAGAGCAATAGCTAATGCGGCTACATCAGTAAACATGTGAGCGGCATCAGACAGTAATGCTAAACTTTGGGTAATAAAAGCAGCGACAACTTCTACTATTAAAAAAGTAGTCGTTAAACCCAAAGCAAACATTAATTTCTTACTATTTCCTTCAGTAACAACCGCATGGCTATGATCATGATGTTCTGACATAAAATTTTCCTTATTTAATCCATGATTAGCAGAGATATTTGAGACAGACCCAATATCTCTGCTAAAAATTGCTTAATCTAATGGATTAAGAAGCTTTCTTTTCATTCATCCACCGGTACAGTACAGGCAGTAAAACCAATGTAAGCAGGGTAGAGGAGATAATTCCTCCAATGACTACAGTCGCTAAAGGTCTCTGTACTTCTGCCCCAGTCCCGGTTGCCAAAGCCATCGGAACAAACCCAAGCGAAGCAACACAAGCGGTCATCAGCACAGGTCTAAGACGCAAAATTGCACCCTGCCACGTTGCATAATAAAGGTCATATTGCTGTCGCAACTCTTTGATAAAGGTGAGCATGACTAAGCCATTCAGTACAGCCACCCCCGATAGTGCAATGAAGCCAACCCCTGCTGACATGGATAATGGAATGTCACGCAACCACAATGCGATTAAGCCTCCACATAAGGCAAACGGGACACCACTAAAGACCAGTAAGCTTTCTTTGATATTATGGAATACAGCCATCAATAAAATAAAGATCGTCAACAATGCGAGCGGAACCACCAATTGCATACGCGCTTTTGCAGACATCAGATTTTGAAATTGACCGCCATAATCTATCCAATAACCGCTTGGTAATTCCTGTTTGGATAACGTGCTCTGAAGTTCTGTTACGAATGAGCCTAAATCGCGTCCTTCTACATTTGCAGTAATAACCACCCGACGTTTACCATTTTCACGGCTGACCTGATTAATACCCAGGATATTTTCAACGCGTGCAACATCTTGCAGTTGGACTAAACCACCATTTGGCAATTGAACAGGAAGTAGCGCTAACTGCTCGGGACTACGCTGGGATTCATCTAGACGGATAACAAAATCAAAACGCTTGTCTCCCTGTAGAATGGTTCCAACATTTTGACCACCGACACTTGTCGCCACCAGATCCTGAATTGCTCTTACCGACAAGCCGTATTGTGCTGCTCTGGACTTATCAACTTCTACATTCAACAAGGGTAAGCCGCTGGTTTGCTCTACATTAACGGCTGTCGCGCCTGAAATTGATTTAATTTTCTGAGAAATCTTATTCGCTTCACGATTCAGAATTTCCATATCATCGCCAAATAATTTGACCCCCACATCACTTCGCACCCCTGAAATTAACTCGTTAAAGCGCAGTTCAATGGGTTGCGAGAACTCACTGTTATTTCCCGGCAATGTCGCTAAGAAAGTAATCATTCTTTGGCGAAGCTCATCAATCGTTTGTTTTGGATCAGGCCATTCATCTTGAGGTTTTAACAGTACAACGCCATCTGAAATGTTGGGTGGCATCACATCTGTGGCCACTTCTGCTGTACCGGTACGGGCAAAGATCGCTTTAATTTCAGGAAATTCTTTCAACAGTAACTTTTCAGTATTTTCCTGCATTCTCAGTGACTGTTCTAACCCTGTACTTGGGGAACGCATTTGCTGAACAGCAAAATCACCTTCACCCAGTTGAGGTGCAAACTCGCTACCTGTTTGAGTGGCTAGCACACCCGTAAGCACTAAAATACAGGCAGCCACAATAGTCACAAATAAACGAAGCTCATAGGCTTTATCTAAAAGCAGTTCATATTTGGTTTTAAGCCAATGCATCCAGCGACTTTCGGTTTCCTTGACTTCTCCAGTGACAAATAGGGCAACTGCGGCTGGCACAAAAGTGACAGATAAAATCATGGCCCCAATTAAAGCCAGTACAACAGTCATTGCCATAGGATGGAAAAGTTTGGCTTCTACACCCGTCAGGGTAAAGATAGGTAGATAAACCACCAAAATAATTAACTGTCCAAAAATCAGAGGACGACGCGCCTGTTTTGCAGCCAAGAAGACTTCTTTAAATCTTTCAGAACGGCTAAGTAAACCACCTTTCAGCTTCTGAGCTTCTGCTAGCCGACGGATACAGTTTTCTACAATAACCACTGCACCATCAATAATAATACCGAAGTCCAGTGCCCCTAAACTCATCAGATTTGCACTAATCTTCTGCTCTGCCATTCCCGTCAAGGTAAACAGCATTGACAGTGGAATAACGCAAGCCGTGATCAGCGCAGCACGGAAATTACCTAGAAAGAGAAATAAAATAACAATGACGAGGATTGCACCCTCAATCAAATTTTTCTGAACGGTTTTAATCGCCCGATCAACCAAATGCGTACGGTCATACACAGTCTCAATCACCACACCTTTAGGTAGCGATTGCTGGATCGATTGCACCTTTTCATCAATGGCTTGAGCAACGGTACGGCTATTTTCTCCCATCATCATCATGGCAATACCCAATACAGTTTCTTCACCATTATAGGTTGCAGCCCCTGTTCTTAAGTCATGACCAATTGAGACATTGGCGACATCTGCCACCCGAATTGGATAGCCGTTTTTATTGGCAATACTGATGTTCTGGATATCTTCAATCGTGTTTAAAGTGCCGGGAACACGAACCGTTAGCTGTTGTCCATTTTTCTCAATATAGCCAGCACCACGGTTTTCATTATTCTCTGTTAAGGCAGTTTGTAAATCAGACAAAGGAATTTGCAATTGTTGCAATCGGTTCAGATCAGGGGCAACCACATAGGTTTTATTAAAGCCACCGATACTGTTGATCTCCGCAACGCCTTTTACGCGCTGTAATTGCGGTCTTACAATCCAATCCTGAATTTCACGTAAATCCATCGCCGAATAAGGGGTTCCATCCGGCTTTTTAGCATTTGGTTCGGCTTTAATCACCCATTGATAGATTTCACCTAAACCTGTCGAAATAGGTGACATGTTAGGTTGCACATCTTCAGGCATTTCTCCCATTGCTTCTTGCAAGCGCTGGTTGATAAGCTGTCTGGCCCAGTAAATATCCGTGCCATCTTCAAAAATGATGGTCACTTGCGATAAACCATAGCGTGAAATAGAGCGGGTTTGTTCCATATTCGGCATGCCTGACATGGCATTCTCGATAGGATAGGTAATCCGCTGTTCCATCTCCAAAGCAGTAAAGCCATTGGCAGAAGTGTTGATCTGTACTTGTGTATTGGTGATATCAGGCACGGCATCAATCGGCAGCTTTTGATAGCTGTAAATGCCTACGCCAATCCAGGCCACAATAAACAGCATGACCCAGATGGCATTATGAATTGAAAACTGGATCAGTCGATCAAACAGTCCTTCAGGCTTTATTGACTCATTATTAGATATTTGAGAATTTTCAGTGCCCATGTGAAGCCTCTCCTTTTTCCATTTCAGATTTCAGTAAGAAACTACCTTGAGCGGCATATTTTTGTCCCTGATTAAGCCCATTTACCACTTCAATCCACTGGCTCTCCCCAGACGATTGACCTAATTTCACCGGCTGCGGACTGAATTCAACTTTCTGTCCATGTTGAGTGGCGACAAAAACCACATCCTTTCCATCGATATTCTGAACTGCTGACTTAAGCACCCGTAATGCGGTACTTTCACTCTTTTGTTGCAGCAGTACGTTTACCATCAAGTTTGGACGTAATTCGGTTGCATTCGATTCAACTTTTGCTCGAACCTGAAGACGACCCGTTTGAGTATCCGCTTCAGTATTTAAAGTCTGGATAACTGCCTGATAGACCTTTTCAGTTTGCAAGGATTTAAATTCGATCTTTTGATTCGGGGCTAAACCCATAATTTCAGAATTTGGAACAATAAACTCAAGCCAGAGCTGATCTAACCGGTCTATAGTAAAGAGCTGATCGGCTAACTGAACATTTTCTCCGAGCACCAAATCCTTTTTACTGATCACGCCGGAAATGGGGGCTTTCAAAATATAGCGCCCGTTACTGGTATTCACAGCACCAAACGCACTTAAACGTGATTGGGCCGATTGGACCTGAATTTGCGCCCGTTTATAGCTGTTGTAAGCACGTTGATAGTCCTGTTTTGCTGAAATACCCTGTGACCACAGCTGACGCTCACGCTCGAAGTCCTGTTTCGCCAGTTCAAGGTTGGTTTGTTCAATTTTTAGATTGGCCTGCTGATCGACTAAATCAGGAACAAGCAACGTGGCCAAAGACTGTCCTTTCTGAACTTTTTGGCCGAGTTCTACATAGACATTTTCGACATGACCACTAAAACTCGGAGAGACATGCGCTTGCTGGTCGGTATTCACGTTAAGTTTTGCTGGATAAGAACTTAATTTAACCACCGGACCTTGATCGACTGCTGATAACTGTATGCCTTGTTCAACCAGTTGCTTGGCCGTCAGGCTCACGCCTTCTGCATGCTCTTCGGTTTCACCGCCATGTTCCTCTTTGCCTTCTTCACTTCCATGTTCCTCTTTGCCTTCTTCCTCTGCATGTTCATCTGATGTTTCAGATTTATTCTTACCCGACAAGATCAAGAAAATACTGAGTAGTACGGTTGCGCCGATGACCAAACCAATCAGTAGAGGTTGAGAGATTTTTCCGCTCTGTTTTTTTAAGCTGTTTTTAAGATCGAACATGTTAATTTCCCCCACCAATGACAGGCATGGCCTGTATGTCTTGCCATAAGTTTTGATTGATTTGTGCAATAGCATCTTTCGACATGACTTCACTTGGGCTAATGCCTAAGCTCAAACTTTCTGCTTCAATGGCCTTTTGCCAGCCATCCCGTAACAACTGGACTTTACGCAGACGGATGTCTTGTAATTGAAGCGTGGCTTGCTGAACATCGGTTAAAGCAAACTTGCCTGCCAAGAAACCTTGTAGCGTCTTACTTTGAACTTGAGTCGCCAAAGGAATTTGAGTCTCGTCAACGACTTTGAATTGCAGCTCTAAACCCTGCAACTCGGTTAAAATTGTGCCTATTTGCAGCGCATTTTGCTTTAGATAAAACTCTTTCTGACGCTCTAATAAGTTCATTTTTTCTTGCGCGATTTTTATGCCATTTTGCTGACGATCGAAAATATTAAGCGGTACACTGACTCCGACTACTAATTGATTTTGTGTGGAGTTTTCCAAGGATTGGGTGCGGTTGACACCTAGGTTTAAAGTGGGGTTAGGACGTGCCTTTGCCCTTAGTTGATCAACCGTTGCTTGAGACTCTAATACCAGTAAAGCTCGATATTTCTCAACGTAGTTTTCCGCTAAATATTCTTGAACCTGCTGATGAGTCGATTTTGGCCAGAGCTTTTGTGAAGAGAGGTTTACCTGCAATGACTTATCAGAGGTTCCCCATAAATTTGATAATTGTTGGGTGGCCACTTGGACTTGTAAGTCGGCCTGTCTAAAAAGACGGATATTTTCAGCATGACTTAAACGTGCGCGATTCACATCTACTTGCGCGATACCGCCCGCAGTAAAGCGCTTCTCGATCGCTTTAAGGTTTTCTTCGCTCACCCGAAGTTGTTCATTGACAATGTTTCTTTCAAGTTCGGCAATGGCCAGTTGTGACCATACATATTTCACTGCAAGCTCAATTTGCGCTTGATAAATCTTCTGCTTCAGTGCTGTTTTATCTGTAGAGAGACTGGCTAATTTTTGGTTTGCTTTTCGCTCACCAAAAATATCCAAGGGTTGTGATATGCCAATGGTAAGCTCTTTTTCATTATTTGAACCAAATCCCGTTTGTTCAACTGACAGTTCAGGATTTTTAAACAGCTTACTTTGCTGAAGATTCGTGGCATTAATGCTGTTTTGCGTTTCCCAGAAATTTTGGGACGCTTGATACTGGTTGACCTGATCAATGGCTTGTCGCAGCGTTAAATCTTGAGGACTGGCGACTACAGAAGTACTCAAGCTGATCATTGCTGATAGCAAGACACCTGTACGGAATGCTGACCAGGATAAATTCAGGATAGAAGTATCCTGATATAATTTGTTTTTTGACATGAAATGCACCACACATAATGAGATTAGGAGTGGTGGGCTTTTATAAGACTACCCCACCAATAGTAGGGGCAAATCAGGAGGGGGTGTTAATTGATTCAGATAAGGGGATTTATAAAAAGTTCTTCCCAAATAAGATGGTGTAAGGACTGTCTCAAAATGAGTTTTAAGCTTCAAATCATCGGGTGGGTCAATCTGAATCACGATTGTATTTGAGAAATGACTGCACTTTTCGTTAAAACAAACCTTCTGACAATAGTCATAAATTTCTTTATAGTTTTCTAAGGAATAAAGTGCTTGACTAGGACTATCACTCTTTTCGTCTAAATCGATTGGATTAGAGAGTATTGAATTGGGTATGTTTGGCATTTCATGCAGACACGCAGCCTCTGCCACACTCCAAATATTCTGGAATGTGAATAAGAGTACCAATATCTGGATTAGAAATGTTTTTCTCTTCATACACAAATCTGTATTTAAAACACCAATAAGAAGCTGTCCAGATCTATCAAAGATCTGATCACAGAATTTGAGTAACCTTAAACTTTTTGCAGCCTTAAGTAAAGATATACAGAATTTTTGAAAAAAGCATAGGTCTAGATAATCAAGCTAGATTTTTTAGAACTCCACATTGGTCAATTGTACATAAACCATCACAAGTACCTCTTAAATCAGATAATTGAACCGTACCGGGTTTGTCGGAGAGTCAATATTCTGAGAGACTATCCCGATGACAAAATTAAAATATGCCCCTGAAATCAGAGAAAGAGCGGTTCAATTATTGATTGAATCTGAAAAAGATTATCCATCGAATTGGGCTGCGATCACCGCTATTGCTCCCAAGATAGGTTGTACTCCTGAAACACTACGTGTTTGGTATCAAAAATATTTAGATAAACTAAATCCAGTTAAAGTACAGCAGCTTTCAGACCAAGAACGTATCAAACAACTCGAACGCGAAAATAAAGAACTGCAACGCGCCAATGAGATTCTACGTAAAGCAGCCGCTTTTTTCGCCCAGGCGGAACTCGACCGCCCACACAAATAATGGTGGATTTTATCCATAATAATAAAGAGCTGTACGGAGTCGAGGCGATTTGTAGAATTTTACCGATCGCACCCTCAACCTATTACCGGACTCTAGATCTCTGCGAAAACCCAGAACATCGAGCAAAGCGAGATCTACATGACTTGCATCATGCTGAACAAATTAAACGAATTTGGAAGGAAAGTTCAGGTCGATATGGTGTACGTAAAGTTTGGCAAAAACTGAAACGTGAAGGCTATATTATTGCACGCTGTACAGTTGCTCGATTGATGCAAAAGCTAGGTATACAAGGTGTTTGGCGAGGTAAGAATAAACAAACTACCCATAGCCGAGATGATCAAAAACGAGCAGATGACTTGGTGAAACGCAATTTTAGTGCTGATCACCCTGACCAGCTGTGGGTCGCTGACTTTACGTATATTCAAACAAATTCAGGCTGGGTCTATACCGCCTTTATTATTGATGTGTTCTCGCGAGCAATTGTTGGATGGAAAGTATCAACACGGATGAATACAGACATGGTGCTCGATGCACTGGAGCAAGCATTGCATGATCGAGGCATGCCAAAGAACGTGATTCATCATAGTGACAGAGGTGTGCAATATCTTTCCATTCGTTATACCAATCGTTTAGAAGCAGCAAATTTACGAGCATCAGTCGGTACGACCGGTGATTCATACGATAATGCTTTGGCTGAAACAGTGAATGGCTTATACAAAACAGAGGTGATTGAATATTTAAAAGCAGATTGGCAAGGTTTAGCGGATGTACAACTTGCGACATTAAATTGGGTAGATTGGTTCAATAAAGAGCGTGTACATAGTGCACTAGGTTATGTGCCACCTTTTGATTTTGAAGCAATGTACTATGATAAAATTAATCCGTTAGGTCAGGTGGCCTAACTTAAATAAAAAAGTCTCCGACAAACCCGGTACGGTTCATAATTGTTCAATAAGCTTTTGTTGCTTGATTATATTTTCTCTGATAGCACTGACATGTAAGTCAATTAATTCATTCACATCTGAACAATTTTTCTCAGGTTTGTCTTTATAGGTAAGTAATTGACGAATTTCATTCAAACTCATATTTAAAGTTCGGCAATTCAAAATAAACTTAATTCGCTCAACATAGCCTATATCGTAAAGGCGGTAATTTCCTTCCGTTCTTTCGGGTTCCGGAATTAAACCTTCCTTTTCATAAAACCTAATTGTTAATACTGAACATGAGGTTTTTTTAGAGAGTTCACCAATTTTTAAATGCATTGAGTTGGTATTTCCAAAAAATCTTGACTCTATAGTAACTATAGGGATTCTAATATTCAAAGTTTATAATTTTTTTAATGGGTATAATTATGAGTGGTTGTGGATGTAGTAAAGAAACACCATGCGAAGATAAGAAATCTCAACAAGAAAATCATCCATCAATTGCAGAAGCAAACAATTCAAAGAATTGTGATAATACGCTTAGCTGTTGTGGTGAAGAGGAAGAAAAAAAATCTTCATCTCCTTGCTGTAACACTTCAAACAGTTGTGAAGATACCGCTCAATCCTGTTGTGGTTCTGATCCCAAAGAAAATTTAAGCACTGAAGACGTTTTAAAAGATTCGCACTACATGAGTGAATACTTAGTTCCCAAAATGGATTGTTCTGCGGAAGAACAGATGGTTCGTATGGCGCTATCTTCAATTGATGGTGTTCAAAAACTCATCTTTGATTTACCTAACCGTTCTTTAAAGGTTCTACATAATCAAAAAGATGAAAATATAACCACCAAACTTGAAGGACTGGGTTTTGGGGCAAAGCTTGTGAAGACTGAAACTTATATAAGCAATCAACAGGCCAAGCAAACAAGTACCTACACCATTCCTAAAATGGATTGCTCTGCTGAAGAGCAAATGGTCCGTATGACTCTTGCAGATCTTGAAGCAGTTAAAGGTCTTACTTTTGATCTTCCCAATCGAAAACTGAAAGTCTTCCATAATGAAGGGATTCAGCAAATTACGGCCAAACTTGAAGGACTGGGTTTTGGGGCGAAACTTGATGAAACACAGCTTTCTTCAGGTGACCTACCCAATGAACCTGATCCTGTAAGACAAGCTAAAGTACTTAAACTGTTATTAGGCATTAATGCTCTACTGTTCTTTATAGAATTCATCAGCGGTATTATTGCTGCTTCTACAGGATTGATTGCTGATTCTCTAGATATGTTTGCCGATGCAGCCGTTTATGGTATTGCGCTATATGCCGTCGGGAAAGCTGCGAAATATCAAGTAAAAGCAGCTCATTTTGCAGGCTGGATTCAGTTATTACTCGCTGTCATCGTGATTGTTGACGTCATTAGACGATTCATGTTTGGAAGCGAGCCAGAATCAACGCTCATGATTGTTATTGGCCTGCTCGCACTTATAGCTAACGTGACATGCTTATATCTTATTTCTGGTCATCGAGAAGATGGCGCACATATGAAAGCCAGTTGGATTTTCTCGGCGAATGACGTTGTCGTAAATATGGGCGTTATATTTGCCGGTGTACTCGTGGCGTGGACGGGATCAGCTTATCCAGACTTAATCATTGGCATACTGGTTTCTTTATTCGTACTTAATGGTGCCCGAAAAATTTTGGCTTTGAAGTAAGGTACAACAAGAGTTATACCGAGCGAACCAATACTAAAAACCCCAGCAGGATGCCGGGGTTTTTTCTTTTCTAAACATCTGGGGTGATTGATTAAATGGTCATCTAAAATCAGTATGATAGTTCAATCTCCCCCCTCGAATAGGCTTTTTCATAGATTTATCACATTCCCTCATTTTCATAAGCTAAACTAAATATAGTCGAAAATTCAATTGAGTTATTCCCCGGCTTTTAAATAGCGGTATACCGCTTGACGACTAATACCGAATGCCTGACCTAATGCCATTTTTGAAGGATATTTCCCTTCCTTCCATGCTTGTCGTAAAGCTTCAGCCTGCTCAGGTTTCAATTTATGTACCCGACCTTTGTACTTCCCTTGAGCTGATGCCAGTTTAATTCCTTCCTTTTGCCGCTCCAGAATAATCTCACGTTCGAACTGTGCAAAAGCACCCATCAGTTGCAGCATCAAATTATCCATCGGAGTGGATTGGGCCGTAAAAGTAATATTTTCTTTTACAAACTGGATGGAGATCCCTCGTTTGACCAGTTTATCTACTTCAGTCACCAAATCTTTTAAGCTTCGCGCAAAACGATCCATGGAATGTACTATCACCTGGTCTCCTTCCCGGACATAATTCAACATTTCTTGAAATTTCGGTCGGTCGGTATTTTTACCTGACGCACGATCAACAAAAATCCGGTCGACTTCAATTCCCTCAAGTTGACGTCCAGTGTTTTGCTCGACAGAACTGACCCGGACATACCCTACTTTTTGGCCTTTCACTTTTTCACGCCCCAATTGAAGAAAAATGAACAATTTCGTAAATTATAAATTTTTAATACCAAAGTTACATGTTATATATGATTAAAAATCATTTAAATGGTACATAATTTTACGAACTTTTAGGCTGTTACTTTAGGGTATACTCTAAAGCAACATAGATTTCATAATTTATTCAAGAACTCGACGTATAAAATATTTTCTAAGAAAATATTATTTGATTTAACGCAATATAATTTTTATTCGATTTTTATTTTTCTTGAATAGCCACCGATTTTGCAGACTCGCTTGATTAACTCAAAAATGCTCGCCAAAATTCTTCATCGTGCTATTTTTCCCGTTTTCTGTGATAAGCCCTTGGATAACCTTTTGCATTAATACGTTAATAGACAGCGTTCTTTCAAAAAGGCAATAAATGTCTTAATTACCGCTGACTGGTGGCGATGGGATAAATAGATAGCATGAACGTTAAACATTTTTTTGGGAATTCTGCCAACACCTCGTGTATGTCACCCTGCTCAATCAGCTTATCAGCATTGTAATCAGGCAAATAACAAATGGTAGTACCTTGCTTTGCCATATACATTAACGCTGAATTATCATTACTGGAGAATTTAAGTGGTAATGCCATGTCTTTTTATGGCTACCTTTATAGTCTTAATTATGAACAGTAAATGTCAACAACCCATAACATATAAATTAATTTTTTTCATTGAATATTCAATTAATTTATTTTAGGTTAATAAACTAATATATAATAATATTAGTTATAGATTTTTTTTGAGGGCAGTTATGAAAAAATTAAAGTATTCGTTATTTGTCATAGCCTTACTCTCAACTTTTGCTTATACACAAAATTCAAATAACAATTCCACCACCTTTAAGGTGCAAATGACAGTGACCGAGCGATGCGATATCGAAACTGGTCAAACTCAAGATATTGATTTTGGTACTATTCAAAGATCTTCAAGCAACCTTACTGCCTATGGTTCTTTAAACGTAAGCTGTACTGAAGGTACTCCTTATGCCATTACTTTGCATAGCGATAAAGCTTTAAAAAATACCCAAGATAACTCTGTTCAAATTCCTTATCAATTATATCAAGATGAAGCTTATAAGGTGGTTTGGGGTAATAGTTCTCAGGAAGGTTTTACACAATCAGGCACGGGTACTGATCAACCATTAAAAGTTTGGGCAAAAGTTGAAGATGGCAAAACCAATGTGCCTGCTGGTACTTATACTGACACTGTAGTGGCTACAGTAACTTATTAATCAATAAGTTAAGGTTACCGTAATCGTATCTTGATAATCACCTGCGCTTTGAAAATTTTGTTTTGGCACTTTACCGTATACATTTATGGTCTGGATTTGATTGGTACCATTCGCTTGGACCATACTATCCAAGGTAGTTCCCCAAACACGACTCAGGCTAGAATCAGAATATAGTTCATAATTTATATAATCTCGACCATTCGACATACGTCGTTGACTATTGCCTAAAGCATATTTTCCTTGATTTAAACTTACCTTCCACGTAGTCCTGTTAGGACATTGCAAGGAAATCTGTGCAGATGCGGTTTTATCGCTATTTAAATTATCAAAATTGCCAAAAACTACATCTGTCGCATTATGCAGAACACAACTGTTTTCATAATTAGCAGTCACTACAGCCCTATTTGACACCATTTTGCCTGAAGTTAATACCTTATTCATCGTAGGGTAGATATTACCTCCCTTATTCGATGCATACAGGAGTTCCAAACTTAACGTTAGAGAAGACTTATATTTCCCCATTGTTGGCTGTTGACCGGAATAAACTAATCCGTAAACAGGAATTTGAGTGATTAATTGTTCATTCCCGCTCACCGTAAAGTTTGAGCATTGCAAGCTACCAGTTTCATTTTTTGATTTTATTAATTTTGTACGTGCTGGATCGTAAAACAAATCATATTTTAAACTGTCTGACAGTAAGGGGATGCCGCGATATAAATAACGTGTGTTATTAGCATATGCCCAACTATCAGCCGTTAAACATATTGTATAATTTGTTTTCCCATTGGGTGGACTACAAGTAACTGTGACATTCGAAGTAGCCGAAACTGTTGCTGTGCTTACTTCACCAAAATCTAGAGATAATGAAGAAATGCTACATTCAGCAGCATTAGAATTTGAATATATACCTACAAGACAAAGCCCAAAAACAAATTTATATGAAAATAAATAGTTGTGATTTTTCTGTTTTTTTATTCGCATACCAATTCTCCTAAATCGATTAAACCATTTTTTTGACTTAAATCTGGTAGTTCAAAACTACATACACTATTTTTTTGTTGTACGTATAATTTTGAAATTGTTGGACTTTCCAAGTACACAATACCCTCATGTGCCACAATAGTCAGAGGCTGCTGAGTCTCAGGATTAATTTCAGGAGAGGTCCAAATATTACTGCCCGCCTCAATAAAATTACCTTGCTTGTCCTTTAAGGTCATCTGTATAGTTTTAACCTGATAAATCGGAAATTCTACATAGACCCCACTTCCATATCGAGGTACGGCATTAAGTTTCGTAGTTTCAATATGATAATCTACAGGCAGTTCTAATGGATCTATTGATATACGGTTATGCTGGTAGGAATTGAGCGCATCTACCACTAAAATTCCGTTTTTATTTGTTTTACCTATATAACGGTTTTCTAATTTAACAGGCACATCGGGTACTTTTGATGTGGAAATAAGGGCAAATGAATCATAAGTTCGTCGCATTGGAAGTAAGCTATTTTTCATCATTAATATACTCCCATTGGCGGTGCCTGTGGTTAACGTTGAAGAGGATTGGCCTGAATTAAAGTTTTGAACACCCGCACTCCACTCTCCATAATTGTGTACTTTCCCAATTTGTGCCTGTAAATTTCGATTGTCTTCACTGACATCGGCTTGAACTTGCCACCCCCATCCACCTGTATCTCTTGGAATCGATTGCCTTGCATTAAGAGACAATTTTTCCTGATTCTGCTCTTGTTGCAAGGATAGGTTTGCAGTCCGGCGTTTTTCGAACGGAATATTAAGACTTAAAAAGTACCGAGTATTTTCTTGGTTTAAATCATGATTGGCACTTATATTCAGATAAATACTATTTGCAAAGGAATAAGACCAGTTAAAAGTTAAAAATTGATTAGGTACAGAGGATGAATATTGTTGATAAACATAACTGGCACCAAACTGACCTAAGGAATTATTAAACCCTAAAAAAAATTGATCAGATCTTTCTGGAAAAGTAGATCCATGAATACGGGCAATATCGTAAAAATCACCCGACTGACGCAATGTATTATAGAATAAATTTAAATATCGGGATGACCAGTTATAACCTAACTGATAGATATAACCATCTGAATTTTGGTATTGACTATAGGCATATGCTGCATTTAACACCCCCGCACGATTCCCCAATCTCTGAACACCCCCTCCTCCAAGGAGAGAAAGTTCAGGTGCAAGCTCCATATGGCTTTCAATCGTTAAATCCTGAGTTAAACCATAACGATAAGTTCCATTTGCGACCATGTCCTGATCGTATTGAAATGAGCTCTGCCCATAATTTAGGCGAGTATACCCAAGATTTAGAGACCAATCATCGAGGCCTTTTTGCAGAAGCTCATTCGTACCATATAAAGAAAAGCTGACCACTCGTTGCTGACCATTCATATCGGTTAAAATTAATTGCGCCTCGCCTGTTCCACTTAATACAGGTACAGTTTCAATTTCAAATTGTCCCGGAACAACTTGCTGAGTGGTTTGTTTTAAGCCATTAATAAATAGATCAACAGTAGAAGGTAAGCTGACTTGACCTTTAAACGATTCTAATGGCGTGATGATTCGATAGGGTTGTAATGAAAAATTTTTAGCGAAGCTTAATCCACTAATACGAGTTGAACGAGACCAATTCAATTGTCGAGATTGATCATCTCCGATTTTTAAACTTACCATACGTTCAGGAAAATCTTTTTGCCAAAATACATCTAGTACCTGGCTATCAAAGTTTGACTCTCTAGTGGAACGACTATAGTTATAGTTGGCAGATAAACTAAAAATTCCTCCTTCCCCAAGTCCAAAAATTCGATACTCATTTGCCCCACTTAAAGTGAAAGAATCAGCAGAATATTGTCCGTAAAAATCATAATTTAATAGCGTACCTGGCTTATCCTGATTGGGATCAATTTTTGCCGGCTCTATAGCAGTATATGCTTGATAGCGAGATATACTATTTAATGCCCCCACATCTACATTTAAATAAATTCTTTGGTTTAGACTGTCATATTCATAACTTAGAGAAGGAACATCTTCTAAAAGAAAATAGGCTGTTGAAGCACTATCAGCATTTTGTGGCAGACGAATCTCAAGTTGTTCTAAGGTTTCTCGGGCAATTAGCAACTGATTATTTTCTTGTAAAAACTGCCCTAAAACATCTTGCTTAGATTGATTCAGAATAATATCGAGAATTAATTCTTGGGTTATAGCGGTAGGAGATGGTGATACTGAAGTCGTTTCAGCCTGAACTTTCGTGATACAACAAAATGTAATGAGGACTATGCCATACCAGCCCATTCGTGTTTTCATAACATCACATATATTTATTTTTGGACAGGCAAGGTCTGTTCTTTAAAATCTGAATTAATAACTGCCTGAAACTTACCAGATGGATCAAAAGATATCACTTTAGGTAAAGACCATGACATGGTTTGCCCAACTAACACATATCCTACTAATCCCGGGAATAGCGGTGATTTTCTGCCATTTCCAGAAATGTAATTAAGTTGACTCAAGCGAATATAGGAATTAGATAAATTAGTAGCAGTCAATTGCCCCTTGGCATATTTAAACTGTACTCTATCAATTGAGGTTATTCCTTGATTGATCATTTGTTTCTGATTCGTTTTATAAAACACGGGAATTGAATACTGTAGCAGTATATTTAATCCTGTTTTATTATCATTCGATTTATTATCTGGTAATTCATCTACAATTAGACGAAAAGCTTGTTCCTGATTAACCGGAATAGCGGCAGGTTTAATCAGGCGTACGAGCTGTCTTTGTCCTGGCTTAATTTCAGTAATTAACGGACTAGCAATTAGATTTTTTGTAGGGGCTAAAGTATCTTGACTATTTTGTTGGGTCCACTGCTGCACTCGAACTTGAGCACGAATATTGGTACTTCCAGTATTAGTCAGCCAAAGTTCTTTAGCCTTATCAGCGGTAGAAAACTCAATCAGGATAGGTGCAACCTGAAGACTTGCAGCTTGAACCTGAGCTAAAGGAAGAGATGCGAAAACAGCCAAGATACCAGAAATATATATGCTTTTTTTATCCCAGGTATTGAGCAGCCCATTTTTCAGCATCCCGACTTCCTCTTACTCTTATTTAACTTCTAAATTAATAGCTAATTCTGGCTGTAACTGTATCTGTGTAATTACCAGCTTTGACGTTTGTATTACCTTTAAGTTGTGCAGAAATAGTTAAATTCTGGATTGAACCAGTACCAGTTTTTGCAACGGCCTGATCAACAGTTTTACCCCAAATTATCTTATTAGCAGAGTCCTGAAATAAATCATAAGCTACTACTGAGCTAGCATCATTCGTATTCGCCATTTCACGATTACTATCTAATACGATCTTATAAGGTGTACCAAGAGTGCACGTCACTGCTAATGTACCATTTGCAGTTTTAGTAGCTTGTGTTGAACGATCGAATGTCTCAAAATCAATACCAGATGCAGTACCAAACTCACATGATTCATTAATTGTTAATTTCACTTCAAACTGAGTGGTCTTTTCAACCGCATAGACAGAGCTTGCGCTTAAAAGTGATGAAGCAAGAAGAGAAACATACAGAAAATTTTTCATGAGAATTACCCTTAGTATTTAAGTTTTACTTCACTTAATAAGTAGTTAAAAGTGATCATAAATTAGAAAATGGAATATACGCTCATTTTATAGCCAAGTACATAACTTTTTTAAATAAAATTAGGTATTTCATATCAAACAAAGATAACAAATTCACTCGGATTTCAAGTAAATTACTGCTCAAAAGCCCATTTAATAATGTGACACATATCAAAAAATATTATCTATGTGAGATTTGATTCGGATCATAATAAAAAAATAATAAATAGTAAACATAATAAAATATATTGTGTTAATCGAAAAAAACAATTTACATTTAATGTTGTTTTTCATGCTAAAAATAAAGACTCTACGGAATAAATGGTGGACTTATTCTTTTGGGCACTGTTGCAAATAGAGATTTGAGTCGATGAAGTTCCTTTTTAAAAGTGCTTAGAGACCGAAAACCCTGTTGATTAGACACACTTCACCTTGAGGCTGACCATAATAAAATGACGATGCTTGTCCTTTACGTAGTGCACGCATGACTTCAATACCTTTAATTGTGGCATAAGCCGTCTTCATAGATTTGAATCCTAATGTGGCCCTGATGATCCGCTTTAACTTACCATGATCACATTCAATGACATTATTTTTATACTTAATCTGCCTGTGCTCAATATCTACTGGACATTTTCCTTCTCGCTTTAACCGTGATAAAGCATGGCCATAGGTCGCTGCTTTATCTGTATTGATGACCCGTGGAATTTGCCATTTTTTCACCGTATTGAAGATCTTTCCTAAAAAACAATAGGCTGATTTACTGTTCCGTCTAGCGGAAAGGTAAAAGTCAATCGTATGACCACGTTGATCAACTGCACGATACAGGTAAGTCCATCGCCCCTTCACTTTGATATAAGTCTCATCCATATGCCATGAATGTAAATCTGTAGGATTACGCCAATACCAGCGTAAGCGTTTTTCCATTTCTGGAGCATAACGCTGAACCCAACGATAAATTGTGGTGTGGTCAACATTCACACCTCGTTCAGCGAGCATTTCTTGAAGTTCACGATAGCTGATGCCATATTTACAATACCAACGAACAGCCCAAAGAATGATTTCACCTTGAAAGTGCCGACCATGGAAGGGATTCATCTGCTGTATCTCGAAATAAATAAGATATTTAGCTTATCATGTCAGCCTATTTGCAACGGTGCCCTTTAACGGTAGTTGTGCATTGATCGCAGCAAACCAAAGCTGCTCACCGAAAACGCTGGCATTGCCAGACTTTTCATCTATACGATGATCAGCAAGCGATATTCGGTCTGCATTGGAGTCATACGTTACCTCTGGCTCCGTTTTTACATGCTTTCCGTACAGAACCCGAAGCACATCAAGATCTGATTCACTTAGATGCAGCTCACGTTTGATGATGCTGCCGATCTGCATGTCTTTGTTCAGCATTGTCCATGTCTTGTTAAGCTTCACCACTCTGGTTTTAAGCTGTAAAACCGTCTGAATGATTGAGAGTTCTCTTTGCCCTAAGCGCATTGCATCACCTTTCCGTTGCTGTCTTTGCGACGAAACACGATATCTGAAATGTAGTAGTTGCCATTATATTTAGCATCCGTTTCACCCACTAACTGCAACTCAAGATGGTTTGAGTGGTTGAGTTCAAACTCATACAGGAGGCGACTAATCCAGTATTCAAATTTGCATCCAGGCTCTAGGCGTATGTAGGCGTTCTTTGCTGATATTTCATTGATTGCCGGACTGCCAAAAGCGTCAAAGAAGAAAAATGCAGCTTTATCCAGAGATGAGACTGCCTTCACTATCGTATGCGTTGCCTTCTCTACCGGTGGGCGTTTTTTTTCAACAACTGGACCATCTTTTTTAACACGCTTCTGATTGGCTGTCTGAGCTACCGCAGATAAAGTGTTCTCAAAATCCTCAAGGTAGATATCGGCACGAGCTTTCAGCTTGATAAGTGGTACACGACGGAAGCTATCAGGTGCCTTGTTGAAATCAATATCGGCATTCAGCGTCCGGTTGTTGGCAAAATGACGGTGCAGCGCATCAATCAGATTGATTCGCTCCTGGGTTTTTATGTCCTTTTTCCATTCAAAGAGTTGCTTGTCCAGTCGGTGATGGCTGTGGTTCATTTCTTCAATGGCTTCAAACACGCTTGGCTTGAGACGTTTGGAGATCACTCTCTGCAAGTCTGCATCACCTACCGCCAATTCATCCATCGTATTTGGTGAAAGGATTTCCAGTGCCGTAATTAGCATTTTGGCAGTCTTTAAGCTTTGTTCAGCCTTACGCATTTTCATGTCGTAGTTGTTGAACAGCGACAGATACTCAAAGCACTGATCGGCAAAATTGGTCATGTTCTCGCTGATATTGTTTGAAAGCTCAATAATCAGGTCACTTGCTTCAACCTTTAATACTTCGGCACTTTCCGGGTCCTCGACTTTTGACAAGGCATAGTCGGTACTCACCGTTTTGATACGATCAATCAGACCGCTAATGTCGGGTGCGGAAATGTTGCGTTTCTTTCTGTTTTTATAGAAATTCACAAACTCAATGACGAAGTTTCTTAGATGCAGCGTGTTTTTTTCTGCATCCAGATACCCAAGATCGCAAGACAGCAAATTATCAATCAAGGATTTGTTTGATTCATTGACCTGAATAGACGAACTGGTAAACATGATTGCTTCGGCAATAGCATCAATGTTTGCAGAGAAAACCTTCGCCCCACGTTCAGCCGGATTCACGAAGTCGATCATAGTAACTCGCCCTGCTCCACATCATCTGTTTGAGTGATATCAATCGCATTGTGTTCGGCAAGGTACTCAGCTTCATCGTAGAAAATCGACCAACGTGAAGTTGCCAAAAACTCAGTACCCACAACCCCAACCGGCACTAAATATTCGCGCTGTACCAAAAACTGAATAACACCGTTGATCTGGTCTTTCACTGTGCTTGCGGTCTTACCCAACTTTGCAGAGAGTTCTTTTAGCCCTTTTTGGACATGCTTGGACTTCTCCACTTCAACCAGGATTTCACCAGACGTAATTCTGTCGCCTCCAATCAGAGGTTCATTGCGCCCCCCTGCCTTTCTGAACAGTCGCAGCCAGTCCACAAGTGGCTCCATTTTGCTGACGTTTTCCTCAAACTGTTTGGTGATGACCTTTTTGATCTCAGGGTCACTTTCAATATCAAGGTAAATCAGGAAATACCCACCACCGCACGGTGTCTGAATACACTTTTTGCCTAGAAAACTAATATGGTTGTTTAGTTGATCTAAAAATTCGACATCATTCAAAAACTCAAAGTTCTCAAAATCACTCCACTGGTCAATTAGATAACCTTCTAATAATTTGGTCGCTACTTTTGTTAATCGTTTATCAGCCATTTAAAATTCTCCACTTTTTCCCTATTAGACTGGTTCTGCTGCAAGCAATGGGTTATCGCCTTCGATTTCCAGTGGAACAACAGTGCTGACACCATTGGCTCCAACAATGTAGAGATTCTTAAACTTGTGGTTAGAGGTTGAGTTTTCCGGTTGAGCACAGACCAGATAGATTTTGTTATGGTCCATCATGTCGAACAGCAAATTGGTGTTGATCGCATCAAAGTTGCCAATCTCGTCAAGCGGGATATGGATGTAGGTCGAGTTATCAGGGCATAACTTCCGTGACAATGCGAGGAACATGATCAGCACCAGAATACGTGACGTTCCTGTACTCCCTGCACTGGTAAAGTCGTTGTCAGTACGCAGCTCGGCAAGACGACCATTGTTCATCACGCTCATTTTCAGACGTACCATAGAGCGGATATCATCAGTATGTCCTTTGGTGCTTTCAATTGCCTTTAAGGTGTATTCACAGCAACGAATGAAATCCTCGCTCGGAATGGAGCTGCTTTGCATGTTTTCAAAGGATTGATAGTCCTCACACTGCAAAACAAACTGATTGAGCTGATCTAGGGTGTTCTTGTCATTCAGCACACTTTCCAGATTCATTGAGAAGTCAGTGAATGCCTTGAACTTGTTGCTACGGTTCAGGTAGCCAGACAGTTCCGTAGATACGCTCTTTAAACGCTTATTTAGATTAAGGATTTCCTGAATATAGTTACGCAACTGAGCCGATTTATTACGGAAAATGTTTGTGACTGCATCATGCTTTTTCGGCAAGTCGTAGTCCATGATGCTTTCGATGGTAGACATGGAGTTAATGGTGTTCATGGTTTCACTGGTAGTCCCCATACTCTCCATCTTTTCCTCAAACAGCTTGAACAGAGAGAAGGCTTCATATTTGCGCAGTAATGCCTTAGAAGCGTTTGTCTGCAAGCGTAATTGATAAATCTGTTTCTTCTGTGTATCAGCCAACGTACCCAGATCACGAGAGAAGCTGTCGAAGCTTAAAAACTCAGGTCGATCTACCTCTACCAATAGGATATCGTCATCGAACAGGTTTTCGATTTCACGCCCCTGTTTATCCAGCTTTTTGATTTTCTCCCTGAAATCTTGTGCACTCGCTTCAAGATTGTCCACTCTTGTACGAAGGGAGGTTCGGACTTGTTCAAGCTCACTTTCCAGTTTGGAAAGATTGTGGCTGTATTCAGATACAAGTTTCAGAGCTTGGTTCATGTCCTCGATATGGTTCTGCTTGTACTGATAGTGGTTTTTCTTCCACATATCGTACTCAGCCAAAATGCTTTCATAGCCTTTGACTTTGGTGTGCTGTGCAATCGCAGCCTTGATCTTCATTTCTGCCTGTTTCAGGATATTTTCATCCACGCCTTGCTCACGCAGTTTGCTGTGATACAGGTTGGTCAAATCATCCATCTTGGCTTGATAGCTGCTCTCTAGCTGCTTTTCCTTTGTGGCAATCAGGTCAAGCTTGATACGCAAGTCTGCATAGGACGCATCATAGCTCTCCTTTAAGCCATTTTTTTCAAGCATGTTGGCTGATCGAAGCTCACCACGTTTCTTCGGCTCAATCTGATTGTTGAAAGTTTGCAGCTCGTATTTCGCTCTATTTACAGCTTCTTGCTCAATACGTGTAGCTTCTGCCTTCTTCGCTTTCAGCTCTTTCTCAGTCTGGTCATAAACCTGTCGGGCTTGCTGCTTCTCGTTTTGCAGGGTATTTAACTCATTTTCGAGTTTAACAACTGCAATATTGGTCTCGTTGATCTCTCTATGGATGGACTGAGCCAGATGCGATTGCTTGTCGTACTGCTCAACCAAAGAAGCCGTGTAAATCTCGGCATCTTTCAGACGTATTTGTAGTTGCTCAAGACTGTCGGCTTCCCCTGGAATCTCCAACTTGTTCAGGTCTATTTCAAGACCATAGAGGCTTAGCGCATTGGCATTCACGCCAGTTTGCCAGACAGGGTTCAGGTTGGTTTTGAAGAAAAGCTCAGGATTGATGACCTTCGCAATGGTAGTACGCCAGTCCACATCTTCATTCGGTGCATCATTCAGGAACCGTAGCAAGGTGTCTTTCTGGAACAGGGTTGTACGCAGATTCTCTTCTGACTGCTTGGCTTTCTCAAGCTTGGCTTTTAATCCATTAAGATCATACTGCGCCTTGTTTTGATCAAAATTAAGTTGTTTAAGCTTGTTTTGAGCCGCTTTCAATTCGTCAGACTTTGCAGACAAGGTATTCTCTTTGACTTCATAAGCCAACTTGAGGCGCTGTAGCTGTAGGTTTTCTTCATCCGTAAACAGTGTTGATTGGTGCATGCGCTCCATAGCTGCTGACTGGATATCCAGAAGCCTTTGACGTTCACTGGAAATTTCTTGATCAAGAATTTGGAGCTGTTCAGCCTGTTTGCGCTCAAGCTCTTTCACCTTGAGATCAAAGCGGTTTCGCAACTGGTTGATTGCCTCCTGAACCTCGTTAGATTCAGCATTAAGGGCTTCACTGGATGCCATTTTTTCACGAAGCAAATCTGCTGAATGCTTGTCGTACTCGCGGTTGATATTTTCGTAGCTTTCAGTCAAAAACTGTTTGTATTTCTTCGCTTCTTCAATCTCGTTGAAGTAGTGCGCACGTTTCTTATATTCCTGTTCCATGACGGAAATATTCATGTCTTGATAACGTCTTTCCGCAACTTCAATATCATGAATTGCCTGTTTAAAGTTACCCTGCAGACTTTTCTTTTACTGCAATCAGCTCTTTGACTTGTACAATCTGGTTATTCAGGTTACGGACTGTCTCATTCCCTTTGTTCTTTACCGCATAGATTTCATGCTCTATCGAACTGATCTGCTGCTCGTAGTTCACCACATGGTCCCGGAGTACCAACAGGTGTGCATGAAGCGCATTAAAGGAGGCTAAGACCGCATTCTTTAACTGAATGCCAGAGATAATCTTCTGCTTTTCCGATTGAAGGCTTTGTAGGGCTTTCACATCATTGATGGTTGCTAACCAATCTGCGGTAGAGGTTGGTTTTGTTTTGATTTTCTCGTTGTCCAAATACGCTTCAATTAACATGGTTTTGAAGTTTGAGACAACATTGTTCTGGTTAATCGTTACCTGGGTCAGATTGCTCAGGAATTTTAGCTGTTGTTTGCTTCCAGACAGTGAATAGCGGTTGCATAAATCACGAAGGTTTCTTTCACCTGTCAGTCGTGATTTATCTGCAGTCAGCGTATAGATATATTCAGGGATGCTGTCGATCTGACGGCTCACATCAACGCCAGATTTATAAACCTGATCAAATACGTCTTTCACATTCTGAGAAAGACCCAAGATTTCCAGACTGCTCTCACTTAATAGCGTATCTTCCGCGCATCCATCAACAAATCGGTAGTTGTGCTTGCCCTGATTATTATTGCGATACAGCACCACACACTTTGTACCTGAGTGAGCAAGGTATTCAAAAATCACCATGCTTCGACTGCTCGGCAAATAGTAGTCTACGAAATTTTTCTTGTTTGCAGCTTTCTCTATTAACCCATTTGGTGAGGCACCAAAGAAAATAGGAATCAGGTTCAGGAATGAGGTTTTCCCTGCACCGTTGATACCGGTAATGTTTGTATGACCACCACTAATATCAACTCGGAATAGTTTAGATGAAAGAAAAGAATCATAAAGAATGATTGACTGTAAACCTTTCATAGAGGTTTCTTGAGGGTTAATAATACTCATTATATACCTTTTATAAATATTCATAAGTCTAATGGATACTTCAATTTTAAATAAAAACTGTAACTTTCCCTGATCTTATACTTTTATTAAATATAATGGCGGTTATCCGACATAGACACCAACATATCAAACCGTCCGCTAAGAAAATTGCAAAAGCGCATATTCTAAAAGCGGACATTTTTACTTTGGAGAAACCGGACATTTCTACTTTGGGCTTACAACACTTGTATATTAATTGAAATATCAGCAACTTATTAAAATCAGAAAAATGCAAAAATGAGCAAAAAGCCGATTTTGAAACAAGTCGGCTTTTTTATGAGCAGTTTTGATAGTTCTTGCCAATAATTCTGTATAGAAAATGATCAATTTTGGCATTTTCCCAATGTTCTCAGCTCTTCCAGGGCGAAAACTATCCCCAATTACTGTGGATGAAATTTAGGCTATTTTGTACGCCCTGGCGCACAACAATCTCGGCTCTTTGCGGCTACCTGGAACAGTGGAATTTTCCTATGATGAAGCCATAGAGAACAGGATGTTCCAAACAACAAGAATAAGAAAGATCGCACCAGGAACGTGAGGTAAGACAGGAGTCATACTTAGCAACCCAATATGAAAAACCCCGGCAGGATGCCGGGGTTTTTTATTGCCTATCCTTTCTCATTTGCAAAACAAACATAATGCCCCTAAAATATAGACTATAATCTATATTTTGGTTGTGGTATGTGGACAGTCATTACGACAGATCTATTTAATCAGTGGCTTGAACAGCAAGATGAACCTACACAAGAGAAGGTCCTAGCTGCCCTGGTTGTTCTACAGCAGCAGGGACCGAGTTTAGGCCGTCCTTTAGTAGATACTGTGTATGAGTCTAAATTTACCAATATGAAAGAACTGCGTGTTCAACATCGCGGTAGACCCTTAAGAGCTTTCTTCGCATTTGATCCCTTACGACAGGCTATTGTTCTATGTATTGCTGATAAAGGCGGTAAAAAGCGTTTTTATAAAGACATGCTGGATATTGCAGATGAACAATACCAACTTCATCTCACTACCCTAGGAGATAAATCTAATGGCTAAGACTCTGCAAGAATTGTTAGCTAGCCGCTCTCCAGAGAGCCAAGCCCGTATTCAAAAAATGGCTGATGAATTACTGCTAGAAAATCAGCTTCATCTTATTCGTGAAGAACTCGAAATTTCTCAAAAAGAGCTTGCTGAAACTTTGGGAATAAAACAGCCATCGCTTTCAGCAATAGAAAATCGTGGCAATGATCTTAAGATTTCAACCATGAAAAAGTATGTTGAGGCAATGGGTGGGAAGCTCCGTATTGATGTAGAGCTTCCAACAGGAAAACATATAGGATTCAACGTTTAACAATAAAAATGGGAGCTATAGGCTCCCATTTTTAGATTCGTATAACGTTGAACCCAACGGTAAATAGTCGTGTGATCAACATTCACACCCCGTTCGGCCAGCATTTCCTGCAGTTCACGATAGCTAATGCCATATTTACAATACCAGCGCACAGCCCAAAGAATGATTTCGCCCTGAAAATGCCGACCATGGAAAGGATTCATATGCTGCACCTTTAGCTAAAACAGTCTTCAGCTTACCATTCGTGGTTATTTGCAACAGTGCCGTAATTCCACCCAGGAAGAATGCCAAGCCCTGGAAAGATTCTAAAATCAGTTCAATAGAACGAAATGAGTTACTTCAAACGGTTAAGCATTTAGGCAGAACCCTATGGAAAAAATGGTCGGGCTATC
>NZ_VPAQ01000027.1:0-25200 GCF_013419135.1 Acinetobacter sp. YH12100
GAGATCCATGCACGCATGGCAGTCTTGAATAAATTCACAGAATTAGGTCGCCCTCATACCCAAGTTGTCTCTTAAATTTGAGTAGCTTAAGGGAACTCAGCCTTTCAAACCTTTATGCAACAAAGCCGTTTTAAACTGATTCAAGCATTATGTTAAAGATAAATTAAATTACATTCTTCAGATCTTTTTTATGCTGTTTCACTTGTTGTGCATAACGTTTGCCTTGCTTACGCATTTTACGGTTTTTCTCATAGGCAGTCGGACCTACATTATAATAGCCCAGTGCTTTTTCTAAGCTGCCACTGGATTCATGATAACGAGAAAGAATATGGCTACCACATGAAATATTTATAGCTTCATTATATAAATCATCACCACAAGTCGCTTGCCAATATCTTGGCATAATTTGCATGAGGCCAACAGCTCCAGCATGTGAAGCCACTTGGCTACGATAAGTTGACTCCTGACGAATTACGGCTGCTACAAGTAATGGATCCAGACGATTTTTTTCTGCATTCTGAATAATCAAAGGTGAAACGCGAGTTGCGGTGGTTGCTGGAACACCGTAGGCTGTCTGAATTCCTTTAGACAGTTGAGCAGAACGTTTTTCTAAAGAATTGCCGCCAAGAGAAGAACAGGCACTAAAAAACACGGTACTTAGACCAAGCAGCCCAATTTTAAAAATTGTGCTATTGAATACTGGTAATAATAAGTTTTTTCTAACAGAAAATTTGCCTAACAACTTTCAGCTTCCATGTATTTTTAAAATTAAACTGATCTTAGGAAGATGTATAAAAATCGTCAAGAAATTATATGATTTGTTTACAAAGTCAAAGCAGATCTGCTTGAATCATGGATGATTTATGAAGAGGTGATCAAAGAAAAGCCGGTTGGAATAGAGATTTATTTAAGGCTTTTCTTGGTGTTATGGATAAGATGAGGATCGACATCGATTAGGCTAGGTTTTTAAGCATCCAGATTTCACAGGCTTGACTATGGCCAGTGTCGCCTTCAGGCCGATCCAGATGCTCAAAACCTAAGTTCTCGTACAGCTTCACCGCTTGCCAAAGGTTTTTGGTAGTCTCGATATAAATCCGTTCAAATTTATGTTGTCGGGCAAAATCAAAGGCCAAATTCAAAATCTGTTTTGCAAAGCCATATCTACGAATGGCTGGTAGAAAATACATTTTCTGTATTTCTAGAATATTGTGGTCACCTTGTAGTGGAGCAATACCACCACCGCCATAAACCTGATCCTGTTCATCAACAATGACCCAATAGGCAGAATTTGGCTGTTGATATACGTCATACAGGTGATCCAGAATTGAATCACCTACAGCGAAACCGGACTCCGCTGCCAGACCAAACTCCATGGAAACGTCACGAATAATCTTGGCAATTTGAGCATTATCTTGAGGCTGAAGGGGACGAATAGAATACATAGCACATGACATAAAAGAAGATGGAATTTTTATAGTCCGAAAACTTTAAAAAATCCATCTTTTTCCTTCAATTTTTCTTCGATAAAGTTTTATTTTAGCTCACTCGAAGATTTACCCAGTTCGCGTCGAGCGATAATCAGTTGCTGAATCTGCTGGGTACCTTCAAAAATATCCAGAATCTTGGAATCACGTGCCCATTTTTCTAACAGTTCAGTTTCGTTATAGCCTACCGCAGCTGCCAATTCTACACATTTTAAGGTGATTTCATTCCCCATACGTCCAGCTTTGGCCTTTGCAATAGATGCTTCACGTGAATTCGGTTTATGATTATCTGCCATCCACGCCGCTTTGAGCATCAGCAAGCGCGCAGCTTCCCATTCTGCTTCCATACGATAGATTTGTGCAGCGATATTGGAGCTTTGTAAATAGGGCGTGACATAACTGGAATCCAGTTGATCCTTAAAAATTTCCTTGATACGTTCCAGCGAGGCTTTGGCACAGCCAATTGCCATGGCAGCGACCAATGGCCGGGTATTATCAAAGGTTTCCATTACACCGGCAAAGCCCTTGGCAACATCGATTTCTGCATGACCGAGCAAGTTTGCCGCAGGTACTCGACAATTGATCAGGCGAATCGTGGCAGTATCCGAAGCTTTAATTCCTAACTTATGTTCCAGTCGTTCAACCTTCATTCCGGGCGTACCTTTGGTCACCACAAATGATTTAATTGCCGATCGTCCCAGTTTTTTATCTAATGTTGCCCAGACCACAACCGCATCGGCACGTTCCCCAGAGGTCACAAAAATCTTCTCACCATTTAAAATATAGTCATCACCATCTTTGGTCGCAGTGGTGCGAATTGCAGCGGAATCTGAGCCGAAACCTGGTTCGGTAATCGCCATGGCTGCCCAAGTCCCATGAAAACGTTGTCGCTGTTCTTCATTTGCCACCGCTGCAATGGCTGAATTTCCTAAACCTTGACGTGGCATAGACAGCAATAAACCCGTATCGCCATAGCACATTTCAATAATACTCAGGGCAGTAGACATATTAATACCATTTTTATTGCTGCTGTCGGTCTCGCCCCGTTTATTCACTGCTGCGCCCGCATTCATACCTTCACTGCCTTGGTTCATACCATCTACGATGGAGGCCAGCATATCCAGCTCTTTAGGATAAGTGTGTTCAGCCTTATCATATTTACGCGAAATAGGGCGGAGTACATTGAGTGCAACTTCATGCGCTTGATCAATCAGGAGTCTGAATTTTTTTGGATTTTGTAGATTCATGATAGTTCTCTTTATTCTCCGATCAGGCATGTAGGCCAGAATGAACAATCGCAGTGGCTCTGAGGTCTCGATACCATCGTTCGACCGGGTGTTCTTTTGTAAAGCCATGACCACCCAAAATCTGCACGCCATCTGTACCGATTTTCATGGATTTTTCTGCGCAGAGTAAACGTGCCAGATAAGCTTCACGATGAAAAGGTTGGCCGGATTCAGCCAGACTGGCAGCATTGAAAATCAGCATCTGCATGGCATCAATTTCAATCGCCATATCGGCAATCATAAAAGCGACACTCTGACGATGGGAAATGGGCTCGCCAAAGGCAGTCCGTTCATTGGCATATTGTATGCAGTATTTTTTCACGGCTTCACAAGTGCCGACGGCCATGGCACACCACATCAAATTGCCTAAATCAACGAAAGTATGATAATCGAAATCATCATCACCCAAACGCTGCGCTGGTGTATTTTTAAATTGAAGTGTGATGCTTTCAGTTGCTTTTAGACCCATGGCAGGGGATTTTTTTGCAGTAATGCTATGGTCACGTTGTACCACAAAGACCTCAGGTGTTCCGTCTAGATCGGCACTGACCAGATAAAGATCCGCATTTTCTCCGAGCATGACCAAGGTCTTTTCACCGCTAATCAGATAATGCGCCTGATGAGCAATCGCTTGAGTTTTTAGTTGATACGGATTAAATGCGGCGGTTTCTTCCTGTACCGCAAAGCTTGCTTTCAGCTCTGGATTTTCTGCGAAAGCACCAAGATATTTTGCCTGAATCTGCTCTGAACCCCAGCGGGTAATGGCATTGATCACACTAAAGCTAGACAGTAAACCGGCAGTCAAACTGAAATCCCCGCGAGCCAAATGTTGTGCAATTAAAATATTACTGACAATATTCTGTTCGCAGGCGATACCCCCTAAAGCTTCGGGCAAGGCATAGAAATTCAGACCGAGATCGGTGTTATATTGCCACAGTTCATACGGAAATATTTCCTGCTGATCGGCAGCATGCGCCAATGGATAAAGTACCTCTTGAGCAAATTTCTGCATCGCATCGCAGGTCAGTTGCTGTTCTACAGACAGGTTTAGATCAAACAGTGCTTTAGATTGAGGGGGGAGACGCTGTTTTTGAATGTTCTGGCCAGATTTCAGGATTTTCTGGGTTTGACTCAGGGTTTTAAATCCTGCTTTGGAACTTTGATACAGGGATTTTTCTATAAATTTACGCAGCTTTAATTGATCTAATATTTCGCTACCCGCAATTTTGGTCAGCATGGACAAGCCAAATCCTTGAGCTTTGTTCACCATATTATTCATTTTGATTATCCTATGGGTGTTGTCACGTTATTTTATTCATGCTGACATGCACGCCAAGAAAAAACCATGTCATCGCTGACATGAATGATTGACAATTTTTAAGTTATTAAAAGTTAATAGATGGTAAGCTAAGTTTATGAAAATATAATTAAAAACAAGAAAAGAGAAAATTATTTTTGAATAAAAATTGACCCGGATGACAAAATCATCCGGGTTTCTATGTAGCGTCTATTAGGGTATCAAAGGTAATTTTTGATCATGGCACGCACATTGGTTTTGGCATCAATCACGGTCATAAAGGTATATGCACCGATGAATTTACGACTAATAAACATAAATTCCTTGGGTGGAACACTGAAATAACGCGAAGCCATAGATCTTGAAGCCTGTTGCATGACACGGCTATGCAATTGGCTTTTTTTCCAGTCATAACGATTATGTTGATCCATCACATTAGCTGGCAGCTCCTGATTATTCAATGGTGAGCTAAAAGCCTCAGTGGCCAGTAAAAAGACCTTGGCCATATCCGGCTTGATGCTTTGCGGAATTGAATCAAAAAACTCATAACCGGTCATGGCTTTGACCATCATGTCTGAGTCGTGATGATAACCGGCCTGAATCAGATTGCGTGCGACGCTGAGCAGATGCTGGTCAAACTGACGGATGGCACCAAAGTCGAGCAGGACAATCTTGTCAGGAATATCTTCGCCATTGCCCAGACGAACCAGATAATTCCCAAAGTTCGGATCGGTCTGCATTTCACCCCATTCAAAAATTTCACGTACGGCAATTTCTAACGATGCTTCACCCAACTGGTTGCGTCGTTCTTGTGGCAGAGACAACATTACTGGGCTATTGATCGGCACACCGCGTTCGAAAGTCATGCACAGCACGCGATCAGAGCAATACTCATCAATAATCGTCGGCACGATATAGCGCGGATCGTCTTTTAAACGTGCAGCAAAACGCCGCGTGGTATCTGCTTCAATCTGATAGTCGACTTCACGATGCATCATCTCACGGACTTCATCGAACCACTGGTCGAACTCGCGGGTTTGCGGCACCAGACGCGTCAGTTTAAGCATGTTTTTAAACAGGCTCATATCTGAATCAATGGCTTCTGCCACACCGGGATACTGAATTTTTAAGACCAGTTCCATGCCATCAGATTTGCGGGTGGCGCGATGGACTTGGGCTAAAGATGCAGTGCCTAAAGGCTCATGATCAATGGTGAGATCATTCAGCTTTGCACCGAGCTGCTGCTGTAATTGTGTCTTGATCGCTGGCCAAGCAAGTGCCACGGTCTGGTTGTTGAGCGTATTTAAAGCCTGTGTGACTTCTTCTGGCAAAAAGTGTTCGCCATACAGCGCCATCATCTGGCCGATTTTAACAATTGAACCTTTGAGCTTACCAATTTCTGCAACCAGATAATCCGCCTGCTCTTTCATGGCTTTTTTACGTTTCTTTTCTTTTTCTTCTTCACTCGAAAATATGGAGCCTGCACTGGAAGCCGCCCAACGCGTGCCTGCCAGCAAGGATGCCTTTGCGATCGATAAGCGTCGATCCATAGAGGAGGTTTTCAGTTGTTTAAGCTTATCGTTCTGATCTGACATGTAAACTCAATCCTTTCATCATCAGCATGAAGCAGAATAAATCATTGTAGGGGATATTAGCGCTTCTGCACGTATTAAAAAAGTTTAAGCCGCTGAATTCATAGTAAAAGCTAGGCAAGCTTTCATTTATTCACCAGCCTGTATCAGTTTAGACAGGGCATTATGCCATTTGAAATTGGATTTTTAATTCAGATCGTTGTTGTAACTGTTGTTTATTTGTTTGAATATGTTGATGAATCAGGTGCTGGACACTGTCGTGCATAAAGCCCAAAGCATAGCCTTTTACAATCACAATACTTGGCAAACCAAAAAACAGATATTTGGCATCGTCCAGTGTGGCACTGCTAAATACACCATGCTGGATTAAAGTTGACTGCAAAAATACCTTTTCTTGCTGCACCTGACCGGAAACCTGGTCATTCCAGTAATTTTGGCGCATCGCCATAAGATTATTGTGCTTATAGCTCATAGGACCGGGCTCGTTTGAAGATTTAATTCGGATTATATGTGGGTGATATGCCAGTTTTCAATTGCACAACTGTTTAATTTGCTGCCGGAGAAATACATAGGATTTTTGCAAGGACTGCGTTAATATTCATGGATAATTTAAACAATATTGATTGTTAAACATTTATTGGAATTATACCAGTTTAGGTAAAGGGGATTTTATGCGTCTTGCATGGTTTTTGGTTGCAGTTTTTGCGGGTAGTGCAGTTCAGACTCAGGCTGCTGTAGGATATTCCAAGGAATATTCGCAGTGTATGAACTTTAGTTATGGTAATACCGCTAAAGCAGAGAAATGCCTAAAGAAAGAGCTGAAACTACACAACAAACGTCTGAAGAAAAGCTATAAAAATTATCTAAAGCTGAATCCGAATCAGACCGCGGCCATCCGCAGTCAGCATGTGCTTTGGGAACGTAAACTGTCGCAGCAATGTAATTTAAGAGTGTCTGGAAAATATGCCAAACAGCAGCAAGGTCAATGTATGCTGGCCTTGATTATGGATCAGGCAAATCTTTATCAATCCCGCTCCTATGCACCAGGTTCACGATAAATCAATACATGAGGCATAGTTTGAATCGTCTGAACTTGCTCTAAAAAAACTAGAATGACAGGTTAAGGATTGTGTAAAAAAACACGAATTTTATCATTTTTATGAGCCTAGAGAATTCGTGTTTTTCATACTTTTAGCATTATAAAAGCAGGCAAAACAAGGTATCATAAGGCGTTTAAAAAAATGACCTTGGAGACGCCCTACGTGGATCGACCGACTATTAGCCCTGAACATATTCAGGAAGCCGCTGAAAACCTAAGCACAATTCGTGATTTTATCCGCTTTGGTGTGACAGCATTACGTCAATATGATGCGCACTTAGGCCAAGGTACAGAAGATTATTTTGCTGAAAGTTCAGCATTGGTATTACAAAGCATGTCATTGGAATGGAAAGCGGATGCTGAAATTCTCGAGGCAAAATTACTCCCAAGTGAAAAAGCTGAATTTTTAGCATTGTTGGAGCGCCGTATCAATGAGCGTATGCCAACTTCATATTTATTGAATTTAGCCTACTTTGACGATAAACCTTATTACGTGGATGAGCGTGTACTGATTCCACGTTCACCGATTGCTGAACTGATTCAAAATCGTTTTGCACCTTACTGCCTGGATGAAAATTATCAGGCGCGTGAAGGGGTAAACAATCTACCTGAAAATCCAGATCCAAAAATGCCTCGCCGTATTTTAGATATGTGTACAGGTTCAGGTTGTATCGCGATTGCTCTGGCTTATGCTTTTCCGGAAGCCGAAGTCGATGCCACTGATTTATCTAAGGATGCTTTAGAAGTAGCACAAATTAACTGTGAACATCATAACCAACAGTTTAATGTGGCCTTGCTTGAGTCTGACCTGTTCGAAAAAATTCCTGCTGAAAATCAATATGATTTAATCGTATCGAACCCACCATATGTGGATGCAGAAGATATGGCTGATCTTCCCGATGAGTTCCATCACGAACCTGAAATGGCATTGGCTGCGGGTCAGGATGGTTTGGACCTTGTACGTAAAATGTTGGCACAAGCGGCTGATTACCTGACTGAAGACGGTCTTATTGTCATTGAAGTCGGTAACTCGGAATGGGCGATGAAACAGAACTTCAATTCAGTCGATTTCTACTGGTTACAATTCCAGAAAGGTGGTTCAGGTATCTTTGCACTCACTGCACAGCAATGCCGTACTTACCGCGATTTATTCATTCAGTCTATTCAAGCATAAGGAGTCGTGTGACATGGCAGGTAATAGTATAGGGCAACTGTTCCGTGTGACGACTTGTGGTGAATCTCACGGTGTGGGCCTGATGGCCATCGTTGATGGGGTTCCACCGGGTATTGAGCTGTGTGAAGCCGATTTGCAAAAAGATTTGGACCGTCGTAAGCCGGGTACATCGAAATTTGCCACCCAGCGTAAAGAGCCGGATGAAGTGGAAATTATTTCTGGTGTGTTTGAGGGTAAAACCACCGGAACATCGATCGGGCTCTTGATTCGTAATACGGATCAGAAATCGAAAGATTATGGCAATATCGCGCAAACTTTCCGTCCGGGTCATGCAGACTATACCTATACCCAGAAGTACGGTTTCCGTGATTATCGTGGTGGTGGCCGTTCAAGCGCGCGTGAAACAGCGATGCGTGTGGCAGCGGGTGCCATTGCCAAGAAATTCCTGTTAGAGAAATTTGGCATTGAAATTCGTGGCCATGTCACACAAATTGGCACTGAAAAAGCAGAAAAACTGGACTGGAATGAAGTGCCAAACAATCCATTCTTCTGTGGCGATGTGGATGCCGTGCCACGTTTTGAAGTGCTCGTGACTTCACTACGTGAACAAGGCACCAGCTGCGGTGCAAAACTTGAAATTATTGCGTCTAAAGTACCTGTGGGTTGGGGTGAACCGGTCTTCGATCGTTTAGATGCAGATATTGCGCATGCCATGATGTCGATTAACGCGGTCAAAGGCGTTGAAATTGGTGATGGTTTTGGCGTCGCTGAGCAATTTGGTCATGAAACACGTGATGAGTTAACAACAGACGGTTTTCTGGCAAACCATGCCGGTGGTATTTTAGGCGGTATTTCTAGTGGTCAGGACATTCGTGTCGCGATTGCACTGAAACCAACGGCTTCAATCACTACTCCGGGTAAAACCATTAATATCGATCGTGAAGATACAGACGTGTTGACCAAAGGCCGTCATGATCCTTGCGTGGGCGTGCGTGCGACACCAATTGCAGAAGCGATGTTGGCGATTGTGCTGATGGATCACTTTATGCGTCATCGTGCGCAAAATGCCGATGTAGTTACGCCTTTTGAGCCGATTGAACCAAAATAATTCGCTTTTCATCTGAAGCGGATACGATTAGAGTCAGACTTCGGTCTGGCTTTTTTTATATTTATATAATGAAAAATAACAATATTCGCTTGGCAAAAACTACAGATATCCAGAACATTGTTGTATTGATCAATACAGCTTATCGTTCCAATCGTGGCTGGACACATGAACATGAGATGGTTGCTGGGGAACGGATTAATTGTGATCAAGTAGTGAGTCTCTTGGTGCAGAGCAACGTTAAGCTTTTTGTATTAGGGAATCATGATCAGATCATTGGCTGTATTGGGCTGACTGAATACGATGACTCTATCGAAATTGGAAGTTTTGCCATTGATCCAGACCAACAAAACTCGGGTTATGGAAAGCAGTTACTAGATTTTGCCGAGTCTTATATTATTGATACGTATCAGAAGAAAGTGATTCGAATGTCAGTATTGAATGTCCGTACAGAATTGATTGCTTATTATGAGCGCCGGGGCTATCTATTGACTGAAAAAATTGAAGCATATCCACTAGATCAAAATGTCGGAGAGCCTTTGATTCCATTAAATTTACTGATTTTAGAAAAAATGATCAGATCAATATAATGAGTTGATGAAAGTTCAAGCTTTTTATCCCTTAAATTAAGTAGTGAAACAGCCACTAAATATGCTAGTTTTTGTGCACCGTCTAAAGGGTGTTGAAAAATAGACGGGAAACAGACCAGGATGGCACATGCTGCAAATTATTTTAACTTCTTTATTTCCTCTTATTGGCTTGATCAGCTTTGGCTATCTGCTTAAGCATGGGCAATGGTTGAGTGAAGACTTTTGGCGCGGTGCAGAAAAGTTAAATTATTATGCACTGTTTCCAGTGATGTTATTTTTAAATCTGGCCACTGCCAAGATTCAGATGAATGTGATTCAGGATGTGGTACTGGTGGTATTTAGTATCATGATCGTGGTCAGTATCGTACTGTATATCTTGCGCCATATGTACCAGATATCTTATGCGCGTTTTGGCGTCTATGTTCAGGGCTTGTTGCGCTTCAATACCTATATCGGACTTGCTGCGGTCAGTAGCTTATTTCATCAGCAGGGCATGACCATCTTCGCTGTGATCATGGTGTTGTGTATTCCTTTGGTGAATATCTTATCGGTACTGGCATTTACCCGCAGTCACGATATGCAGCTGAAAAAAATCATTCTGGATTTGTCTAAAAATCCATTAATTTTAGGCTGTATGGTGGGTGGTGTGTTTAATCTTTCCGGTTTGGCACTCTGGGCAGGAGCAGAGCAATTTCTTAAACAGATTGCACTATGCAGTTTGCCACTCGGTCTGATGTGTGTAGGAGCAGCCTTAAAGTTTCAGGGCTTTCAGCGAGATGTATTGCCACTCAGTCTGATGACCTTTGGTCGCCTGTTTGGAATGCCGCTGATTGCATTTTTAGTCTGTAAAATTTTCCAGATTGATGCATTCACCACGCAAGTATTGGTATTGTTCTTTGCCTTACCTACCGCCTCAGCGTCTTATGTGTTAACCCGGGTATATGGCGGCGATAGCCAGTTAATGGCGAGCATCATTAGTGTACAAACCGTCGTAGCGGCGGGAAGCTTAATATTGGTACTTTCCTGGATTATTTAAAATTCCTTGATTCTCAAATAGATGATATAAGATCTAAATCCTGAATTTAAACTCTCTATGCTTTGAACCATTAAAATAGCCTAAGCAATAAAGGTTCTATTTAAGCGCCAAAATCAAATCAATCCTAAAATCTTATAAAGTTTAGAATCTGTTGTATCTCGCTGAATAGAGCAAAAGTGAAATCTAAAAATTTGGTAGATGGGCAATATCAGTCAGCAGCAATAACTCAGTTTAATTCGGAACAGTAATTACAAATTGATTCACGTGAACTCACATAAATAAAAACTGTCTTATTGAATAAAATGGTATATAAATTGCTCATGATAATAAAACATTATTGCAGGAGAGAAATGCTTCTGCGTTCGCCGAAGGAGCAAGTTCCCAGGAAACTCTCAGGCAAAAGGACTGTGATAATGGATAAAAACTCTGGAGAGAAGTGTTCAATCACTCACCGAAGGGGAAGGTGCTCGCATTGATGTGCAATGCAGCGACCGAAGCTCTCAGGTACACATGACAGATGGGAAAAGACATCAATATAATCAAGGAGGTGTCTATGTGTCATGTCGTGGTGATTGGGGCGGGTATTACTGGGGTAACCACAGCGTATGAGCTTGCTTTGGCAGGCTATCAGGTGACTGTGATAGATCGACATCTCTATCCGGCCATGGAAACTTCTTTTGCCAATGGCGGCCAGCTTTCAGCCTGTAATGCCGAAGTATGGAACCAGAAAGCTACGGTACTCAAAGGTATCAAATGGATGTCTCAAAAAACTGCACCACTTTTGCTCAATCCTTCTTTTAGTGTGCATAAATATAGTTGGCTCATGGAATTTTTGGGAAATATCAAACATTATGAAGCCAATACCCGAGAGACTGTACGTTTGGCTTTATTGGCCAGAGCACGTTTGTATGAAATTGCCCAAACAGAACAGATTGATTTTGATCTGGAAAAACGCGGCATTTTACATTTTTATCATAACAAGACGGATTACGATGTCGCGATCAAGGTCAATGACCTGTTGTGTAGCGGCGGACTGGAGCGCAATGCCATTTCCAATGCGGAAATCAAGCAGATCGAACCTGCATTAACAGGCGATTACTATGCCGGATTTTACTGCCAGAGCGATGCGACCGGAGATATTCATAAATTCAGTACAGGACTGGCCAAAGCCTGCATGCAAAAAGGCGTGAAATTTGAATTTGGCCAAGATGTCTTTGCCGTCGATCATCAGGCTCAACATATTCGGGTGAAATGCAAACCCAGTACTGAAAATGTACATCATTCTACAGATGACATCCTGGAAATTAATGCAGATGCCATTGTGGTGTGTGCGGGTGTGGGCAGTTATCAATTGGCCGAGATTTTAGAGGAACGAGTCAATGTTTATCCGGTCAAAGGTTATTCAATTACCGTGCAGCTGAATGATGAACAGAGCCAAAACAATGCACCATGGGTCAGCTTGCTCGATGAAAGTGCCAAAATTGTCTTGTCACGTCTGGGTAAGGATCGTTTACGAGTCGCAGGAACCGCCGAGTTTAATGGCTATAACCGGGATATTCGTGCAGACCGGATTCAACCACTGATTGACTGGAGCAATCGTAACTTTGATCTGTGTACCGAGCATGTCGTACCTTGGGCTGGCTTACGCCCGATGATGCCAAATATGATGCCTGTGGTGCGCCGTGGTAAACATGAGCGGGTATTTTATAATACCGGCCATGGTCATCTGGGCTGGACCTTGTCGGCTGCAACGGCTGCACTGATTAGCAAGGAAATTGCTCAATACTATCCTGCTTAAATTGATGGCCCGCATGCGGGCTATTTTTTACATCAAATTTCTCATTTTATATAAGGTTAAGTTTTTAATATTTTTTAAATTGAATCAATCATATAAGCGATAAACCCCAGTAAAACGTTCACAACCTTTTTGCTGAGTGTTGACGGCTAGAATCGCTTTACTATAGTTAAACTCATAGCGGCAGTCATTTTCATTATCCATGATCTGTTCTTTTGCTGCAGGCGTGGTATAGGCTAAAAATGGAACAGTCTGCGTTTCGGCCCGGTTATTGGGATTGCGATAGGCCAGACCTTCAATCTTGATGCGGTCTTTAGTCAGTTGATGAATCTTGATATGCACAGGCTGTTTGGCCATTTGTCCCTGCTCGAACTTAATATAATGCTGAGTTAGGCTTTGATTCAGTGAAATATAGATATTTAAATCATCGAGGCGCCATTCAAACTGCTGTTTAAAACAGTCCAGCGTTTTGCATTGCTGTAACCGATTTGCCCATAACTGTTGGGTGTCTTGCAATAAGCGAACGGGGGCATCAGTAATTAAAAAAGCGGTCAAGTATTGGTCAGCGAGTTTTTCCCGAGCTTCGGACAGCGCTACTGAGCAGACTTTATTCATGGCCGCTGTTTTTTTGCTGTCGTTGTTACAGTCGAGTGGGTTCGCTGAACTACCCGCAGATATCATCCCCAGGCCGAGCATCAGGCCAATTATTTTCAACATATTTATATCAGTTTTCAGTAGCATGATCGCTTATACTTTCACTGTGTTACGCTTGGTCTAACTATAGCGAAATAGAAAGCAAGTGTACAAGATTTCAATGGGCTATTTCTAAAGGATGTATAAGGTGATCGCACAAATTCGTATTGGTCAGGGTCTGGATGTGCACGCATTTGAAGAGGGTGAGTTTGTCACTTTGGCCGGCATTCAAATTCCGCATACGCACGGTCTGAAAGCACATTCGGATGGTGATGTGATTCTGCATGCACTCTGTGATGCATTGTTGGGCGCGTTGGCACTTGGAGATATTGGCCAGCATTTTCCGGATACCGATCCGGATTTTAAAGGTGCGGATAGCCGGGTATTGTTGAAGCAGGTTTATCAGTTAATTCTGGATCGTGGCTATCAGCTGAACAATGCTGATATTACCGTCGCCTGTGAACGTCCAAAACTGGCGAAACACAATCTGGCCATGCGTCAAAGTATCGCAGATGTGCTCAATGTCGATGTCACTCAAATCAGTATTAAAGCCACTACCACTGAGCAGCTCGGTTTTACCGGTCGTCAGGAAGGTATTTTATCTATGGCAACCGTGCTGTTGAGCCATAATAAATAGGCTCAGACAAAATAATTTGGATTAATCAGGGATCGTTCCAGTTCCTGGGTTGCTTTACGGCCTTGCAGCTGTAGGGCAACTGCATGCATGAGACCTGTCCAGGTTTCATTCGGTTCCCAGATTTGATGCAAATGTTCATGCGCCGTAGGAAGATCCACGTCCATATAGTATTGACGATATAAATACATCAGACAGCTGACATGATAGTTTTGTGAACAGTGTACCCAGACCATCTGTTCCTTAATCAGGTGATTGATCAGCTCGAGTACCAGTAAACATTGATTGTCTGAAGGGGTTTCCCATGAAATCGGTAACTGGATATAGTTCAGGCCCAGCTCAAGGCAAATTTTATCTTCATGTGGCAGATATTGGTCGTTATCTGTTAATGCTACATTGATGACCGTAGACACACCGTATTCTTTAATCAGCTGCAGCTGCTCAGTTGTCGGTTGACCGGATGTAAATAAATGGTCATGTATAAACTGAAAATTATCAATCTGGCTTAATGCTGTTTCAATATCATTCATCAGATAAAATTTCCTTGTTCAGAAATGCAAACGCCATCTTGGCGATGGCGTTTGTCAGATCATTTAACGATTAGCTAAAGTATCTTTTAATGCCTCATGCATGTCGAGTAAGACTTTTTCAGTCGTTTCCCAGTCGATACAGCCATCAGTGACTGATTGGCCATACTCCATATCACAAAGGTTCGTAGGAATGTCCTGACGACCGCCTTTAAGATGACTTTCTACCATAATACCAACAATTGACTTGTTTCCATCAAGAATTTGTTCGGAAATATTTTTGAGTACAAGCGGTTGCAGGTACGGGTCTTTGTTTGAGTTGGCATGGCTGGCATCAATCATGATTTTGGTGCTGACTTTGGCCTTGGCTAATGCGGCTTCCGCATCTGCGACCGAGCCGGCATCATAGTTAGGCTTGCCATTACCGCCACGCAGTACCACGTGGGCATACGGGTTGCCTGAAGTACGGATCACAGCGACCTGACCTTGATCGTTTAAACCAAGGAAGCTATGGCCATGTTTGACCGATTGCATCGCATTGGTTGCCACGGTTAAACCGCCGTCCGTCCCGTTTTTAAAGCCGACTGGTGAAGACAGACCTGAAGACATTTCACGATGCGTCTGGCTTTCAGTCGTACGTGCACCAATTGCAGACCATGAAATCAGGTCTTGATAATACTGCGGTGAGTTCGGATCAAGTGCTTCAGTGGCACATGGTAAACCTATTTCATTCAGTTCAAGTAACAGCTTACGACCGATACGCAGACCTTTTTCGATATTGAACGAGTCGTTCATATCCGGATCGTTGATCAGGCCTTTCCAGCCCACTGTGGTACGTGGTTTTTCAAAATAAACCCGCATCACGATGTATAAGCTGTCTTTAACTTTTTCGCTTAACGCTTTTAAGCGTTCAGCATATTCGTGTGCAGCCGCAGGATCATGAATAGAACAGGGGCCGATGACAACGAACAGGCGTTTGTCTTCACCATCCAGGATTTTACGAATCGTTTCACGACCATGCAGTACGGTTTGATAAGCAGTTTCAGTCAAAGGTAATTCTGCTTTAAGCTCAGCAGGGGTTACCAAAGGAATCATGCTGTGGATATTCACGTCATCAATATCTGATGCTGAAATGGGATTTGACTGTTGTGTATTCATTGCCGTCACTGGTTCGATCATACAAAAGGTTGTTTAATAGCCCGAATATAACATGAATGATGCGTCACTTTGTTATAAAAAAGATGAATACTTCTTTGAAAAAAAAGTGATGAATCGCATAGTTAAATTAAACGGACTGGGAATTCTGGCTCATGACGACCATCGCTGTTTCGGCAGGTTGAGCCGGTTTTGATTTTACAGGGTTAAGCATGAAATTCAGGCCGAGCCCAAATAAGGTAATGCCTAAAATTTTGCGAATCAGTTTTTCTGGCATCCGTGAACTGAGTAAAGTGCCGACAATAATCGCTGGAATAGAACCCACCAATAACCACATGAGCAGCATGAAATCGACATTGCCTGATGACATATGCCCCAAGCCTGCAACCAGCGTCAGTAACACCGCATGCACCACGTCTGAGCCAATGATACGAATCATCGGCAGATTCGGAAACATCACCACTAAAGCCATGATGCCAAATGCACCTGCACCGACTGAAGATAAGGTGACAAAAATACCCAAGATAACGCCCATAATCATGATGGCGATGCGCTTTTCCTTGGCTTGCAGTTTTACTTTTTCCAGATCCTGCGTCATATCTGGCAGTTCTTGTTTTCGGTATTTGTTGAAAAGATTTTCGATCTGGGTGCGAAACAGAATAGACAAGCCGGTAATGGTCAGCATAAAGCCCAATACCATGGTCAGGACGGCCTTGTAATGTGTCGATTGGCTTAAATAGTTGTCGAGTACCCAATGCGTGGCAAAAGATGCTGGAATACTGCCTACTGCCAGCCAGATCACAATTGGCCAGACAATATTCATTTTTTTGGCATGCACAAAAGAACCGCAGAATTTTGAAATCGCGGCATAGAGCAGATCCGTACCAATTGCAATGTGGGGTTCAATCCGGAATAGGCTGATCAGAATGGGTGTCATCAATGAGCCACCACCGACACCGGTTACTCCAACACAAAAACCTACCAACACACCTGCTAAAATAAACTCAATCGGACCAAACATGCATATATGCCAAAATCAAAAAACGTGGATATCTTATGACTTTTGGATATAAGTCGTTGTCTTGATTATTGATTTACTTATGCATAAAAAAGATAAAGCACTGGGCTTAAAATTAAATGAAGTTTCATGTTCATCCTCGCTATAGAAAATAACGTGAAAGACCGGTCACTTATTTTAAAGGACACTTTGATCTGCCTGAAAATGAAGATGAATCAGGAAAACCACTTCAATAGAAAAAATCATCAGGGAAGATTAAGAGTAGGCTAAGTAATTCTAAAGCATACCTTTCTTAAAATATAAGATGCTCACTGCTTATTCAGGCATAAACCCAGCTTTATGTTAGAATTACGATTAAATACAGTTCAATACGGATCTGAGAGGGAACTCACTTGCTAAATCGAAAACTTAAAATTGGAATCGTGGTCGGTGAAGTTTCTGGAGATACGCTTGGCGCAAAATTGATTCGCCGTTTTCGTGAGCAAGGCATTGATGCTGAATTTGAAGGTATCGGTGGTCCGCAAATGATCGCGGAAGGTTTTAAAAGCTATTATCCGATGGATATTTTATCGGTGATGGGCATTGTCGAAGTTTTAAAAGATATTAAAAAACTTTTTGCTGTGCGGGATGGTCTGGTGGAAACCTGGACTAAAGACCCGGTCGATATTTTTATCGGGATTGATGCGCCTGATTTTAACCTGCGTTTGTCAAAAACTATTAAACAAAAACAGTTACCGATTAAAACGGTGCAATACGTCAGTCCTTCGGTCTGGGCATGGCGTCAGGGACGTGTGCATGGGATTAAAGCCAGTATTGATCTGGTACTGTGCTTATTTCCATTTGAAAAAGCCTTTTTCAAGCAATGGGATGTGCCAGCAGCTTTTGTTGGACATCCATTGGCCAGCCAGTTACCGCTTGAAAATCCAATTCTGGCGGCCAAGACAGAACTAGGTCTGGATCCAAATCAGAAATATATTGCCTTATTGCCGGGCAGCCGTCGTGGTGAAATTGAACGTTTAGGGCCTTTGGTTCTGGATGCTGCCAATATTTTGCATCAGAAATATCCGGAATATACCTTTCTGATTCCTGCCATTAATGATGCACGCAAGCAGCAAATCGAAAGTTTACTGGTCACTTATTCTGAGAGCCTAAAGGCCCAGATGCGCCTGATGGAAAATACCAGCCCTGAGTCCAAAATTGGTCGTCAGGTCATGAATGCATCCAATATCATTGCATTGGCTTCCGGAACTGCAACGCTTGAAGCGATGTTGCTGCACCGTCCGATGGTGACTTTTTATAAACTGCACTGGCTAACTTATCAAATTGCCAAATTACTGGTAAAAATCCCTTATTTTTCATTGCCAAATATTATTGCCGGCAAAAAAGTCATTCAGGAGCTGATTCAAGCCGATGCTACGCCTGAAAAGCTGGCGGCTGAAATTGAAAAACTGATGAATATTGAAACTGCACAAATTCAGGTGATGCAGCATATCACCATGCATAAGCAGCTATTGTCTGGTAATAGCGAAGACCCGGTCAAAGCCGTGCTCGCGCTAATCCAGTAATTTGACATTATTGTTCTGACAATTCAGCCGGTACTGGGTGGGCGTCTGTTCAAACTGTTTTTTAAAACTTTGACTGAAGGCCGTCTCGGATGAATAACCAACGCCATGTGCGATCTGCTGAATGCTAAATCCGCTATTTCGCAAATATTGTGCCGCCAGCCGAAGGCGATGCTGTTGCAAATAAGCCAGTGGCGGCTCACCGACAATCTGGGTAAAGAGCTGGGCAAATTTGGAACGTGACATATGACATTGCTCAGCCAGACTTTCTACGGTCCAGAACTGCTCAGGTTTGCCATGAATTGCAGCGAGTGCATTGGACAGTTCCGGATGCGAGAGCGCATTCAGCCAGCTCGAGGAATTTTCCAGATTTAAAATATAATCTCGCACACATTCAATCAGTAAAATACTGACCAGATGATCCAGAATCTTGTCACGTCCCGGCCGCATCTGCTGGGTTTCCAGCGCCAGAAACTGTAAACCGACCTGTAACCATTCCGGTGCGGTGTCGCCCAGAATATGCTGAATATGCAGGTATTTAGGTAAGGCACTTAGCAGAGGCTTTGCCATCTGCATATCCAGGCTGGAACGAATAGCCAGTATGAAACTATGCTCCGCCGAATTTTCCCGATTGAGATCAACACATTGCTGTGCATTGCTCTGAAAATAAGGATTAATCGCATGGTGCTCAGAAAAATCGGCATTGTCTGGGCAGGAAACATGATGGGCGGAACCAGCGGGTAATAGCACCAGATCACCTTGTTGTAGCTCGAGCAGATCACCATTCATGAACTTTAATTGCGCCTGTCCTTGTAATAGGATATAGGCCAACATAAAGGGTTCATGCTGATAGTCAAAGCCGCCCGGATGAAACACATTCAGATAAAGATATTCTGATTTTTCCAGATGAATATCATCAAAAATTTTACTTAAAGCATCCATGCCTAACTCTATTCTTCTGTTTTATTTCATTTAATTGACTATAAATTTTTTAACTTTGTGATTTTAGGCCAGAATTTGGCAGCATGTGCCAAAGACGCTGACATAGCTTTTCTGGACGTTGAATACTGTTCGCTTCTGCTGAAATATTCAACTATAAGTGCAGAGTAACATAAAAAAGGAAGGTCGCAATGAATGCCCCTGCACAAATCCAGAAAGCGCAGTTTACGCAGGAAGCGTACGCACCAAAAGGTGTAAAGCTGGATAAAAAACGTTTTGGCTGGTTGCTCAGCCCAGGTCTGCCTGTGATCGGAATGGGAATTCTGGCCGGTTATCATTTTGGTCCCAAAGCCACTCAAAAAATCTTTGCGATGGGCGGGCCTTTATTACTGCATGTGATTATTCCGACATTAGATGCCCTGATTGGCGATGATGCCAATAATCCAAATGATGAGCAGATCAAGGCACTGGTTAACGATCCTTATTATGACCGCATTGTAAAAGCATTTATTCCCTTGCAAATGGCAGCCAATGCCTTTGCTGGCTATGTCGTAAGCCGACCAAATGTGTCTTTGCTGGATCAGGTACTGCTTGGAATTTCTATGGGGGCGATTAATGGTGTGGGGGTGAATACCGCACATGAACTCAGCCATCGTCCCCAGAAAAAAGACCATTACTGGTCTCATGCCAGCCTGATGCCTTTGGGCTATAACCATTTCCGGATTGAACATCCTTATGGACACCATAAACGGGTAGCCACGCCTGAAGATCCGGCATCTTCGAAAATGGGTGAATCTTTTTACCGCTTCTGGCCACGTACCGTAATAGGCGGATTAAAATCTGCAATCCAGATTGAAAAAAGACGGCTCGAGCGTAAGGGACTGAAATTTTTTAGTCAGGAAAATGAACTGTTTCATGGTTGGGCCATGAGTGCCGGCTATCATGCCTTGATGCTAAAGGCGTATGGCAAGAAAATTATTCCTTATACACTGACACAGGCATTTTATGGCGTCAGCCTGTTTGAGATTGTGAATTATATCGAGCACTACGGACTAAAACGCGGACAGAAAGCGGATGGCAGTTATGAGCGAACCTTGCCGGAACATAGCTGGAATAACAACAATATCGTGACCAATCTGTTTTTGTATCAGTTACAACGCCATTCCGATCATCATGCCTTTCCAAGCCGGCCATTTCAGGCGCTACGGCATTTTGATGAAGCGCCAGAATTACCGAGCGGTTATGCGACCATGTTGATTCCAGCCCTGATTCCACCTTTATGGTACAAAATCATGGATCAGCGAGTCTATCAGCATTATCAGGGCGATTTAAGCAAGGCCAATATCTTGCCTTCCAAGCGTGCCAAGCTTTTAAAAAAATTTGGTGTAAAAGACTCTGCAGCTTAATGAATTAAAAAATAAAAATGCGCCGATAAAGGCGCATTTTTTGATGAATTCTGCCTAGAACCAGTCGCCTTGCATATTCAGGCAAGTATCATCCAGATTCATCAGTAATTTGGCCTGATGTTCAATTTCAGGCAATTCCCAGCGGATAAAATATTGGGCTGCCTGAAACTTGCCCGCCAAAAAGTCCTGATCTTCTTTTTGATCGGAATTGTCAAATTTAAGTTGTGCCTGCTGCGCCATGTCTAAGCAGAGCCAGGCAATCATGGTTTTTCCCATCATGTCTAAATAAAGCCCAGAGTTGGCTAATGCTTCATTGATTTGGCCTTGATGTAGAGCCTGACCTAAAATCTGGGTGGTTTTTTGCAGGGTAGCCAGATGCTGTTGAAAACTTTTGGCCAGTGCGACTAACTTGGGATTCTGAATCTCAGACAACGTATGCTGGATGCGTTGCATCAACAGGCTGAGTCCCTTGCCATTGTGCTGCCAGAGTTTACGCCCAAGCAAATCCAGGGACTGAATGCCATACGTGCCTTCATGAATCGGATTGAGGCGGTTATCGCGGTAGCATTGTTCGACCGGATAATCACGGGTATAACCCGCGCCGCCCAAAACCTGAATCGCCAGATCATTGGCTTTTGGGCCATAGGCTGAAGGGAAGGATTTGACCACTGGAGTGATCAGATCAAGCAAGAGGGCACTGTTCTCATCATGTGCTGCCTGATGTTCATCAATCAGACGCGCCGCAAATAAACACAGGGCCAGTGATCCTTCGACATAAGCTTTTTGTGCCAGCAGCATACGTTTGACATCACTATGCTCAATAATATTGACCGGTTTGGAATCAGGCGATTTTTCATGTGCAAGACGACCTTGCGGACGGTTTTTGGCATAGTTTAAGGATTCCAGATAACCGCGATAGCCAATCATGGCTGCACCCAAGCCTACGCCGACACGCGCCTCATTCATCATTTTAAACATATATTTTAAGCCATGACCTGCTTCACCAATCAAATAGCCTAAGCAAGCATCATTTTCGCCAAAGCTTAAAACCGTTGAAGTCGTTCCTCTATAACCCATTTTGTGCAGTAAACCAGCCAGCTGTACATCATTGGATTCACCTATAGAGCCATCTGGATTGGTTTTAAATTTCGGCACAATGAACAGGGAAATACCTTTGACCCCTTGCGGTGCATCCTGAATCCGCGCCAGAACCAGATGAATAATATTTTCGGTAATATCCTGATCACCACCAGAAATAAACATTTTCTGGCCTTTAATGTTATAAGTTCCATCTGCCAGAGGAATAGCTTTGGTCGTTAGATCACCCAGAGAAGAACCGACATTCGGCTCGGTCATGGCCATGGTGCCGGCAAAGCGGCCACTCAACATATGCGGTAGGAATATTTGCTTTTGTTCTGGGGAGGCAAAAGCCTGTATCAGGTTCGCCGCAGCGGCTGTTAGAAAAGAATAAGCCACGGTGGACGGATTGGCTGACATGAAATAAGCATTGCAGGCCATATTCACCAAAGTGGGCAGTTGCATGCCACCATCTGCATAATCATGCTGGGCGCAAAGCAGGCCGGCATCGGCAAACTGCTGCCACGCCGTTTTGACTTCAGCAATGGTTTTGACCTGCTTCCCATCAAAGCTCGGTTCATGCTGATCGGCTTTGGCATTATGCGGGGCAAAGTAATCGGTCGCGATACCCTTGGCTGTATCTAAAATACTGTCAAAGGTATTTTTATCATGCTCCTGATAACGTTCCAGTTTTGTCAGAGCTTCAAGTTTGAAGACATCATAAAGTAGAAAATTAAGATCTTTATCATTTATTAGCTCGGTCACGGTACTGTCCTGAATGTAAAATCCTTGAGATAGCGCCAAGACTAACAGTTGCTTTTATTCAGCAGGATTGTCAATAATGACATCAAACAGGTAAAAAATGACAATGAGGTCAAGATGCAGCGAGTCGTAGTTTTGGGTTTTGATGGCGCTCTGGCTTCTGCCATTACCGGTGTCGTCGATTTATTTGCCATGGCCGGTGTGAGCTGGAACCGGATTCAGCAGCAGGATGTACAACGCCTGTTTAAGGTCAGTATCGCCAGTCCAGATGGACAACCGATTCGTTGTATTAATGGTCTGGAATTACAGGTACATTGTTCCTATCAAGAGATTCAAACCGCAGATATTGTGGTGGTGCCCACCATCGCTGCACCGATTCAGGATGTATTGCAACAGAATCCAGAACTGATTCATTTTTTAAAATCTGCACATGCAGATGCGACTTTAATTGCCGGAAACTGCACCGGGAATTTTTTTCTGGCAGAAGCCGGTATTTTAGATAATCGCGTGGCAACGACGCATTGGGGCTTTCAAGATATTTTCCGGAAGCATTATCCGCAGGTCAAATTGAATGCCGATCTGATGATTAGCCGCGACCAGAATATCTATTGCGCGGGTGGAGGCCTGGCCTGGTTCGACCTAGGCTTACATCTGATTGAACGTTTTTATGGCTTTGAGGTGGCCATGCAATCGGCCAAATCTTTTGTGATTGATTATCGACGCGATAGCCAGCTGTCTTATTCCTTACTCAAGATTGGACAACCGCATCATGATGAACTGGTGCAAAATGTCCAGAACTGGCTGGAGCAGCATTTTCATGAGTCTTTTAGCTTGGATGATATTGCAACACGTTTTAATGTCACCACGCGTACCTTGATTCGCCATTTTAAACAGGCACTGGACTTGCCGCCAAATCAGTATCTGCAAGCGATCCGAATTGAAGCTGCACGCAAACGTCTGGAAGAAACCGATCAGGCGGTGGATGTGATCATGCAAAATATTGGTTATCAGGACCCAAGTTCATTTCGCCGTTTATTTCATAGAAAAACTGGCTTGACGCCGTTGGAATATCGGCGCCGCTTTAGCCGTCGCTTTTAGAAGTGTTTAATAAGAAGGTTGTATTTCCCCCGCTTTACGGCCATGCAACAGGTAATACCAGATCAGACAGCTGATGGTCAGTACAGCAGAGTACAGGTAAAGTTGACGATAACCGATCTGATCCAGAAGCATGCCGAGGAAATAAGGTCCAAAACCCAAACCTGCATCTAGCGCAATAAAGAAGGTTGAAGTCGCCAGCCCCATACGCTGCAAACTGGTACTTTTTACCGCAATGGTCTGACAGACGGACTGGAGATTACCAAAGCCAAAACCAAGCAGTGCGGCGCTGGCCAATAACATCGTAGCATTATGGGCCTGACTGAGTAATAAAATTCCTAAGGCCATAATCACAATGGCCGGATAGATGATGATGTTTTCACCTTTACGATCCATTAGCGGGCCGGTAAATGGACGTGAAAGCAAAATCGCAATGGCATACATCAGAAAGAAAAAAGAAGCCGTTTCGACTAAATTAATCTCTTTGGCATAGAAATGAATAAAAGATAAGACGCCGGAATAGCAGGTTGCCACAATCAGAACAATCATCGAAATCGGCAAAGCCTTGGGTTCAATATATTGCGCCAGTCTGCTAGATGATTGATTTTCTATATGATTGACTGGATTCGTTATTTTAATCTGTGGCGGCTGAATAAACAGGCTGCAAATCAGGCAGCTGAGTGCGACTACACTGGTAAAAACAAAAATCACCTGATAGTTAAAATTTGACATTAGCCAGATGCCTAAGAAGGGGCCAATCGCTGTGCCAAGTGTGCTGCTCATACTAAAATAACCAATGCCTTCACCACGTCGAGTCGCAGGAATGGTCTGGGCAATCACGGTGCCTAATACCGTTGAGGCCACACCCATCATAAAACCGTGCATCAGACGGATGCCCAGTAAAATTTCCAGCTTGGCCGGAATCAGATAGAGGCCAGAAAAAAGCAGAAAACCTGTCAGACCGGCCACAAGCGTAATTTTTAGGCCCAAACGGTTTAGCAGTTTCCCGATAATAAGACGGCCGAATAAGGTACCGACAATAAACAAGCCAGAAACCAGCCCTGCCTGTGCCGTGGTTGCACCTAATTCTGCTACCGAGTAGCCGACAATCACAATCACCAGCAAATAAAACACCAGCACCAACTGGAAATTCACCAGACTGATCAAAATAAAATTGGGAGTCCATAAAGGCGTTTGTTCTTGGCTCATTAAAGTCGATCCTGCGAAGCGGGTTGTAACTGCTGAATGAGCTGCATCAAGATATTTTTACTACTTTCAATATCATCTGAGGCAATTTGCTCAAGCAACTGCTTTTCAAATGCCTCAATCTGTGTGGAACCCAGGGCAAAAGTCTCGACTCCTTGCTCACTCAGTGTGAATAGCTTCTGACGCTTGTCTGCAGTTTCGAGTTGGCTAATTAGACCGAGTTCCACTAAATTCTGGATACGTTTACTGATGCTGGGTTTAGATACGTTCAAATAATGAGAAATATCCATCAGGGTACATTGCTGATGCGTCTGAATCACATACAGCACTTGCCATAAGGAATAATTTAACTGTGAAGATAATAAAATCGTATTGATTTCATCACTGAGTAACCGTGCACAACGTAATAACAAGGCGCGAAATGGAAGAGAGGCAGAAGGCATATAGTTAACCTGGCTAACTAATTTACAGCCAATTTACGCCTATTTTTTGGATTACACAAGTGGTCACCGTTCAATTAAATATTCACTTGCATATTTAATTAACCTGAGTTCGATGAAATATTTTAGCTTTTTAGCAAGTTTTGGAAAGTTGGCTTATTTGGATTTAAGCAATAAGCCACTATAGCAGCCATAATATTCACCATAAAGTTATTCACCGAACGATGA